>NZ_JBFUHH010000077.1:0-22119 GCF_056402495.1 Microvirga sp. P4_A5
CCCGCGCTTCAGTCGCGAGAACATGGCCGCCAACGCCTCGCTCGTGAAATTGCTGGAGGAAATGGCGACAAATAAGGGCGTGACGGCTGCACAGCTCGCGCTTGCCTGGGTTCTCCACCAGGGGGATTTCATCGTGCCCATTCCCGGGGCGCGGAAGATCGCACATCTGGAGCAGAACGTCGCCGCTGCGGAGATTGCGCTTTCGTCCGACGAGCTTAAGACGCTCGGTGACATGCTGGCGCCGGAAAAATTTGCCGGCAAGCGCTATGGGGATGCAGCCTTGTCTCTGACCAACAGATGAGTCAGGGCTTTCCCCTACGTGAAGCGGGTGTTCGCCATTCACATCTCTTAGGGCCACAACGGATCAACCTCAGTCTGGAGTGGGACCCGAGGTCGGCAAGCGGTAAGTTCGCATTCTAACAACTGGGGTCGGAGTGATGCTTATCCTCGCGTCGCTGTTGGTGATACGTGCGGCTTGCTTAGCTCTGTTTGAACGTCGGCCGGCGGCTACATCCCTTGTGCAAGTGGAGCTACTTCGACCTGTCCCACCGCCGCAGCGGGTTCGGGTGTTGAGGCGCCCGAATGGAATGTTCGCTTAGGGTCTAAAAAGGCCTTTAAGCGCGGCACCGTTGGGTTCCGCGCCCCTCGATGCGGAAACTCCGACAAGGTCTGACTCGTGCCAACTGCGGCCATCCAGCGCCCGGCCGGCACCGAAGTCCAGACAGACGGTTTCGTCGGCTCAGGCCTCCGGCACGCCGAGCTTGCGCAGGTCGTCGGCGATCCGTTCCAGCGCGTCGGGGTCGAAAACCATCGCCTCCTTGAAACTGGCAATCGTGAAATTGGGGTAGGCTGCCGTCAGCGCATCGCGCGACGCCTTCGCCTCCTCTTCCCGCCCGGCGGCTAACAGCGCCGGGGCGAGATTGCGGTGAATCCAGAGGGCGTTCGGCCGCTCGTGGAGCGCGCGCAGGAACTCGTCGGCCGCTCTCGCGGGGTGCCCCGCGACTTGGAAGGCCGAGGCAATGCCGACATGATTGTTGAAGTTCATCGGATCGAGGGGGCTCAAACGCAGGGCGCGCTCGAAATACGCGTGTGCCGCCTCCGGCCGCCCGGAATAGACCTCCAGCCAGCCGAGACGGCTCAAGGCCCAGGCGGCGTTCGGGTCCAGTGCAACGGCGCGCTCGAGCAGCACTCGTGCAGTGCCAAAGTTGCGCGCGAATGTGTGGACGGCGCCCAAAACTGCCAGGATCAACGGCTCGTCGTTCGACAGCGTCGCGGCGCGCTCGCCGAGCGACAGCGCCCGTGTCTTGGCATCGTTCACATTCGTGACCCAGGAATAGACGGATCGCTGTGCCCAGCACCACGCAGCCAAGGCAAGCGCCAGCGGGTAGTCGGGATCGATCTCCAGAGCCTTGTCCAGCAGCGCGAGCGCTCTTTCCGCCTCCTGCTTCTCCAGTGCCCAAACACGCGGCATCGCCCGCATTGTGTAGCCGTAGGCGCCTAGGTCCTGTGGCCGCTTGCGCCGGACCCGCTCCACCTCGGCCAGCCGAATCGATGGCTGCAGCGCGCCGGCAACCTGCTCGGTGATGCGATCCTGCAGCTCGAAGATGTCGTCGAGAGCGCCATCGTACTTCTCTGCCCAGATGTGCGCACCGCTCACCGTTTCGATTAGTTGGACGGTGATGCGCACGCGGCCACCGGCCCGCTGCACCGCACCCTCGAGGATATAACCGACGCCCAGTTCGCGTCCGATTTCGCGCACGTTCCTGTGCCTGCCCTTGTAAGTGAAAGCCGAGTTGCGGGCGATGACGAAGAAGCTACGGATTCGAGAAAGCGCCGCCGTGATCGACTCGACGACGCCGTCCGCAAGATACTCCTGCTCAGACTCGCCAGACATGTTGTCGAAAGGCAGCACCGCAATCGAGGGCCTCTCCGGCACCTCACGCGCCTCCTCCCCGGTTGCACTCGTCGTCCGAGCTCCACCTCCTGCTGCCGACCAGCGGAAAACCCGCACGGGAGAGGCGATGTTTTTGAGGCTCTGTTCACCAGCGTCAGTGAAATGCACGTCCACACGGGTGGCGGCATGCTCATGGGCCGTCGCGCTGAGGACGACCTCGCCAGGACCGGCCACCTCTTGCAGGCGGGCGGCGACGTTGACGCCGTCACCATAGATGTCGCTGCCTTCGATGATCACGTCGCCCAGGTTCACGCCGACTCTGAGCTCGATCCGATGCTCCGGCGGCGATTCCCGGTTCCGAGCTGCCAGCGCGCACTGGATCTCGACGGCGGCGTTCACGGCATCAACGACGCTTGCGAACTCGACGAGGGCGCCGTCACCCATCAGCTTGACGACGCGACCGCGATTCTCGGCGACGATGGGCGAGAAGACGGTTCGCCTGATCTCGATAAGGTCGCGTAGTGTCCGAGCCTCGTCAACGCCCATCAGGCGCGAAAAGCCCACGACATCGGCGGCCAGCACCGCCGCGAGACGTCGCTGCACCTTTCCGCTTCCCGATGTTGCCACGTATGACACCCTCGCTCGCGCGACCTCACGACGCCAGAGTAGTTCGCCGATGCGGCACTGACAATTGCCGCTCTCCGCGGTTCTCGAAGTTGCTGAACGGCTTCTACGGCCATGGACAAACCGCCGCCTCGGATTCGGAGCAATGACGGCCGCGGGCGGCTGTTCGAAAGCATCGTCGAGACGATTGGCGATACACCCTGCATCCGTCACGTCTCGCATAGGTGTACCCCTCAGAGACATGTTGATGAGACGGAAAACGTGTCTCAATAGAATTGACAATCGTATTTTGAGACGTCATGAAAAAAGGGTCTAGATGCTATTGGGACATTAAGGGGCTGGATATGACGAAGTTCGGTTATGCGCGGGTCTCAACGACCGATCAGGATTTGACGACGCAGATCGAGGCTTTGAATGCGGCAGGGTGTGAGCCGATCCGGTCTGAGAAGCGCAGCGGGACTTCCCGAGCTGGACGTACCGAACTCGATACTCTCTTGGCCTTCCTCCGTCCCGGCGACACCCTTGTCGTTACGCGCATTGATCGCCTCGCTCGTTCCGTCGGGGATCTACAGGACGTCGTCCGGGAACTGAGAGCAAAGGGCGCGCATCTGAAGGCGACCGAACAGCCGATTGACACCTCCACGGCAGCCGGAAAGGCGTTCCTCGACATGCTCGGGGTCTTTGCAGAATTTGAAACGAGCCTTCGGCGGGAACGGCAGATGGACGGAATTGCCAAGGCCAAGGCTGAGGGCGTCTACAAAGGCCACAAACCGAGTATCAACGGCGACCTGGTGCGTACCCTTCACGCGGAAGGTGTAGGGCCATCTGAGATTGCCAAGCGGCTTGGGATAGGCCGAGCATCCGTGTACCGCGCTCTCGTTCAATAGGACGTCTATTAGCGCGTTCTCGACTCGGCTCACCGGCATTTCACCTCGTCCTTGTACTCACCCCTAGAACTTGGTGATCGAGACCGCGTCTTTCCCGACTTCGAACCGGCAATCGTGATCCTCGGCCATCTCTTGCAGGCATGCCACGCCAACCGGTCCACGGCCGAATTCCTCAACGATCTCGTCTCGATTGAGTTTCAGCACGTCGCCGGACTCGAGCGCGGCGATCCGTTCGACAATGTCAGCCAGCATGGTCTTGCCCCCTTGAAGCGATGCCGTGGTAGCCCTGCCCGCCCCAGGACTTGGCATAGAGCTCGCTGACGTTGACGTGAATCTTGATGGCGCGCCGTCCACAGTGTGAGCAGCGGAGCCGCAGCGCAATGTCGGGAACCGGGAGCGAGGGGGGCAAGGCGGCGAGCGGGACCGGGGCGCCATGCCCGCAGCCCACCGCCTCGCAAAAGGCCGTGACGGTGCGAAAGCCCTGGGCGAGCTGGCCGGCGACGGTCGGCGGTTCGATCTCGCGGCCGTCCGCCTCATAGGCCCGTCGCGGATTGCGCCCTGGCTTCATGTCCAGCCCCACAAAAACGGGTTCATAGTGGTTCACCCGCGACGATCAACACCCCGGCGATTGCAGGCGGCAAGGGTGGCCCCTCAGTGACCGTATCGCGCCGACTATCAACATCGAGGGTGGATCACGCGGACCAGACGCCGATGGCGAGCGCGCAACACGATCTCGTCGACCGCATCATCTGGCTTTGCCTGCTCGCGCTTCTCGTCCCGGCAACGCGGGTGACGCTCGCTCGCGACGCAACCCGGAACCTCCCAGAGGCACGCAACCGCCAGTTATGTCAGAATGCGACGTGAGCGGCGCTTTCGGTGGTGAAGCGGAGCAGATATGCTGCGTGAGGCGCAAAGGAAAGCTCATGAGAAGGCGGGAATTCATTGGGTTTGCCAGTGGCGCGCTGGCTTTGGCCGCTCCATGGCGCGCGGCTGGACAGGCGGCATCTCGCACGTATCGGATCGGTTTCCTCTCCCCCGGCCAGCTTGCGCCAGTGAATCCGGTGTTCGACGAACTGCGCCGGCACGGGATCGTCGAAGGTCGAAATCTCACCATCGATCGGCGTGATCGGAATGCCGGATACCAGCAGCTTGCGGCCGCGGCCCTGGAGCTGGTCCGAACCAGCCCCGACGCCATCGTTACCGCCGGTCCCGAGGCAACCCGTGCAGCCCAAGCAGCGACGACGAGCGTCCCGATTGTTGCCATCACCGACGACATGGTCGGTGAAGGCCTGGCCCGCTCCCTGGCGCAACCGGGAGGCAATACGACGGGCATCAGCCTGCTCGCATCGGACCTCGACAGCAAACGTCAGGAGCTGCTGATCGAACTCACTTCAGGCGCGCCTCGGATCTCGGTGCTGGCCGATACACGGACCACGGGTCCTCAACGGCTTCAAGCCCTCGCCGAAGCCGCGCGAAGCCGGGGCGTCATCCTTCTGGTCCACCGCGTCGAAAAGGGCGAAGAGATCGGACCCGCGATCGACATGGCGAAAGCCGAGGCAGCTGCCGCGCTCAACGTCCTGGCCTCTCCGCTGCTGCACGCCTACCGCCACGACATCATCCGGAAGACCGCCGCACTGCACATCCCCGACATTTACCAGTGGCCGGAGACTGCGCACGAGGGTGGATTGCTGGGATATGGACCGCGTCTCGACGACGTCATGCGTCAACTGGGACGCCAAATCGTCGAAATACTGGGCGGAGCCAGTCCAGCCAATCACCCGATTCATCAGCCCACGAAACTTGCGCTGGCCATTAACCTGAAGACCGCAAAGGAGATCGGCCTCACTATCGCGTCATCGCTGGTTATTCGCGCCGACGATGTGATCGAGTGAGACGGCGTGAGTTCATTGGGGGAGTTGTCGCAGCGACCGAATTTCCGGCTGCTTATACCAGGGGCGCTGGCATCTGACTCTCTAGGCGATTCCCCTCGCTCGTGAAGCGGGATTCCTTGGCGAAGGAGGATTCGGCCATGGGATCGGCGGTGGTGGTTCGGGCGCACTATTCGGCGGCGGAGCTTCTGCGGCTGGCGCGGAGGTCGAAGGACACGCGGCAGAGCAGCCGGCTCTTGTCGCTTGCGGCGGTGCGCGACGGCATGAGCCGAGCGGAGGCGGCCAGGATCGGCGGCATGGACAGGCAGACCCTGCGCGACTGGGTTCATCGCTGCAACGAGGCCGGGCCAGACGGCCTTCGCGACTCCTGGTCGAGCGGCCCCCGGGTCGGTGGGGTATCGCTTCCTGTCGGAATTCACTGCCTCCTTGGCTGCGCGCGACAAGGGCATCACTCGGGAGTAGAATGGACAGAGTAGCGTTCCTGACGCTCTCACGAGCGCCGCCAGCCCGTTATGAGGGAAAGCGGCCTATGTCACTCAAGCTTGAACTCTTTACAGCAATTGCCTTGGTCTGTTTCGCGCCGCCCGCCGAATCGCACGACATCTACTCGCCCTTGAAGGACCGGTTGGGGAACCGTTGTTGCGATGAGACGGATTGTCGTCCGACGCCTTACCGGGTGACACCGACCGGCGTGCAGATGTTCGTCGAAGGTGAGTGGATCGCCGTGCCAGATTACACGATCCAGTATCGGGCGCTGCGCGGTGACACGGGTGAAACAGCCGGGGGGCATTGGTGCGGGCGTATCCAAAACGGGCGTGGCCAAGGAATGGACTATGCAACCCACTGCGCGGTCTTGCCGCCCAACGCCGCAGCGATTTTTAGGCCAACGTTTGCACTCCGTGAGGGTCATATCGGGACTGTTCCATAAAGGGCGTTCCGCGAATTACTCGGACTCCCGCGCAGGTTTTCGGGTGCGCGATTTCAACCGCAAGAGGATGGCGCGAACATGCTCCTTAACTCGTGCGGCTTGCGCTTCCCCGATCAGGGTTTCCCGGCACTCGGGGCCTCTGCCTTCCGATCCGTCATGGCGGCTGGTCCCGGCTCTGGTCGGGCTCCGCAGCCTGCCGTTCCGCCATCTCGGCCCAAGCCTCCCACTGCCGGGCTTGGGCTAGAAGCTTCTCGCGCACGTTCCAGGGCAAAATCCGGTTCGCCCGTGCCCGGGCGTCCTGGGCCAAGCGACGATACTCGGCTGCCTTCTTGTCCGCGCTGAAATCCATCACTCTCCAACAAGCGTGGAAGGTTCGAGGTTCATAAAGAGGTGCTGCGAATTACAGCGGCGGCCAGGCAGCTCCGAGTCGATGGCGGAGTTCATCCGGCGCGCCGACCGGATCAGGCGGCACCTCAAGCCATGCAGCGAGACGGAGCACGATTTCGAGGTCGATCCACGCCCGCCAGGCGCCGTCGAAATAGCAACCGATCGTCCAGCCGATGCCCGGCGAGAATAGAAGAAACCGTCGTTCCTCATCAGCCGCGAGATACATCGGGCGGGGCATCCGCGCGCCCCGGCATCGAAGGCGTCGAGCTTGTCCGCCACATGCTTGGGGAGTGTGTGGTCGAAACCGCGATAGCACTTCCGGTCTGTCCATTAGCCCCCCAGCCCAAGCTAGCGATCACTCGTGCGATTTCCATGATAACCTTCGCCGCCCCATGACTTCGCGTAAAGCTCATTGACGTTGATGTGGATTTGATGCCCCGACGGTCGCCGCAGGCGGTGCAACGAAGCCGGAGTGCGATGTCTGGAATTGGAAGCGAGGGCGGAAAGGCAGCGAGTTCAACCGGCGCGTTACGCCCGCAGCCGGCTGCTTCGCAGAAGGCCGTGACGGTGCGGAATCCCTTCGCCATCTCACTCCCGACGGTGGGCGGTTCGATCTCGCGCCCATCCGCCTCATAGGCGCGTCGCGGATTGCGCCCGGCTTCATGTCCAGCTCCTCACAAAAACGGGTTCATAGTGGATCACGTCTGACACTTGATACCCTCTAGGTCGGCCGCCGGAGGGGCCGCAACCGATCTTTTTGCGATCGGCCGCGCGGATCGCGAACACCCCTTCCGCCGAATTGCGTTGTTAAGATTTGCTTCGCTGCGTAGCGTAATGCTTGGCTCCAATTTAGGGGCCAGACGAGGGAGGACTTCATGCCGACCGTAATGGCCCATCACGATGTCAAAGACGCGATGCACTGGCTCGCCTCACCGAAGCGGAAAGAGATCTTCGAACCGATCGGCGTAACGAACATTCGCACGTTTGTTGACCCCCAAAAGCCGAACCACGTGGGCTTAGTTATGGAGGTCGCCGACATGGACCGGTTGGTGGCCTTTATGAAGACGAAGCCGGCCGCCGATGCGATGGAGCATGACGGCGTGTTGCCAGAGACCTTGGTCATCCTCGTTCAATCATAGCGAGCCCGACGTCTCACGCGCGACGCATTCGGTCGCGCGTGAGAAATTCAAAATTACTTCGTGATACCTCAACGCGACGAGCGCCGGATCTGATGAAGAAAGGTCGCCGCCCTTTTGCGGCGTCCCCGCATGGGTGCCAAGCGTTCGATTGTCACCAATAGGGCTGAAACCCCTGCCGTCCAGCTTGTCGTTGTCGCAAGTATAAACCGGTCTTCCGGGCGGGTCTTTCGAGCGGCTCAGACTGACTCTGTACTCGAGCGGACCTCTATCAGCCGGAAAGACCTTGCGAACACTTCCAAAAGACACGGCATCCGATTCCATAAAGGGGTTATCGGAATTATGCAGGTTCGCCCAAGGGCGTGCGGGTTCGCCTCTTCAACCGAGATAGGACAGCGCGAACATGCGCTCTAACCCGTGCGTCATAGGCTTCCGCGATCAAGGTTTCGGCGTTGAGCGGGGGGTGAGGGGATTCAGCCATTCGCTCCGCACTGCAGGCGGGAGCGCAGGCTCTCAGCCGCCGACGCCTGTGAAGCGCAAGTCGGCGATCTCTAACCATACGGCTGCGCCAGAGCGGATGCTATGCTGATACATGGACCATTCCGGAGGCATTACCAACGAGGTCATAAAGGCGCTTATCGGAAATTACGCAATTAGCCAGCGATTATTGCACTTGCCCCTGATCGGCGTAGAATTTTCGTCCCCAACACGTGTGGGAGGGTTCCATGCGACGGGTTCTGCTTGGTTTGTTGGGAATGATGGCGGCGGGTGGCACCTGTGCCGAGGAGTATGGCTTTTCAGCCCTCATACAGGATACGTATCCAGATCAGACCATCATCCAGTGTGACGGGCCGAGGAGCACTGGGCGGGTGCCAAAACGCTGCACGTTGCTTGAACGGGCCATTGCGTACCCGAACCATCAAATGCCTCGGGGCTCTGCCTTTGCATACCCGAACCCTCAAATGCGTCGGCACTCTTACGGAGTGGCTTGTGCGGCTGGGCATCCGATTGAGTTTCATCCCAACGGCACGCTGGCCGAGTGTGTGCTGGACGCTGAGCAGCCGGTGGATGTTACCGGTCTTGGCTTCAAGATACCCTTAGGGGACTGCAAGGGGCTCGTCCACTTCGACAAGGATGGCCGGGTGGGGTGCTAGCTCTTGTAGAGTTGCCGCTCGGCTCCATAGAGGGTTATGGGAAATTGCCGGACAATTTTCACGCGCCCGCGAGCGACTATGTATTGGGGTGGGCGGGTCGTTCGGCTAATCTCCAGATTTTCACCCCCGCCGATGCCGAGGTCGGAGGATGCTGCCATAGAGTGGTCGGGCTACGAACAGTTCTTCAGTTCCAGACGAAGACATTCAAAACCAATTCGCGATCTCCACATTCGCCGCGTGCCGGGAACCGGCTTTGCACCCCCACCGATCCGGCTGACCGTGGCAAAGCGCCATCTGATAGGCCCTGTGAAAGTACGGTCCCCTGTGCTGTGATAGCGTAGACCCTTGGGAGGCAGTGATGGCCTACGTCATGTTTCAGTATGACCGTCCAACCGACACGTCGCATTGGAACGAATACAACCAGCAGGTCAGGAATTGGATTACTCAGCTTCTGCAAATTTCTGGGGCCGTGTCCTTTGTGGGCTATCGCACGACTGATGTAACAAGTCCGGACGCGATCACCATGCTGGAGTTCCGAACAGTTGATGATGCTCGTAATGCGATCTTTTCTGAACAATTGAAGGTTGTTCTTGGGGAATTGCGGTCAGTCGGCGCGCCTGCCGAAGTCAGCATCGTCGAGCGCTCGCCGTTCACGCCGGAACCGATCCGAGCGTCGGCCTGACAGACGCTCGTGGTGCGTCCTGAAGTTCCCAAGGCGCTTTTTATCGTGGCCCTTCTCCTTGGAACCTTGTCCGTCCTTCTCCATGGCATGGCGTGGTATGCCCGAAAACGTCTCAGAGGCTCGCTTAAGATTCCGCTCACCGAAGAAGCCGAAGAGGTGACGCACAGGTGGGAAAGGCGCGCAGCTCTCTGGCATAAGATCGGGCTCGCGATGTCGATTGTCTCGATCCTCTGCGTCGCCGTGTGGCTTTTCTCGTGAATGTCGGCGTGACGACATCGGAGGGACCGGCCCGAGAAGCACCTGCATTCGCAGCTATCGAGCGGTCGGGAAGTCCGTGAAAAGGTGTACGCCGAGGCACTGGCCCAAGGGAAAGTGATCCTCCCCCATATCGAAAGCACTTGGGAGTACAAGCTTTCCGCTTCTCTGGATCACTATGTCCCTGTCGCCGGCAGCGGCACTCATACTCTCGACAATCTGTTCTGCTGCTGCCTGCAGTGCAACCAGCCAAAAAACGGCAGCTCTGCTTATGAAGAGATCGCCCGAGAAGTCACTCTTGGGCAGTGGCGGCACGTGACGTTTGATCCTCCGCTGTCAATCCAAGAGGTCGGCAGTCTGTGGCGCTACTATTTTTTGTTGATGTTGACGATTACAATGTGCCGCAATGGCAACCTTCACATCCTTTCATGGCGCGCGCCATAAGAGGATGACGACCGATTTTTTGTGGTTTTGCCTCGTCGCGCCGGCGTTGGGACCGAAAATTTCAACGCATTCGCCATTCGGTCGCAGCCGACCGCAAATCGATTGTTGCCCTGGCCCTCCAACGCCCCGTTGGATGTGCTATTCGTCCCAAAGCCGCTGATTCTGTATCTCTTCCGCGCTCAGGGTCGCGGTCAGGCTCACGTTGAGGTGCGCGGAGGCACCTCCGTGAGCCGCTATCCCTGACTGGACGGGTGATCAACCGGCAGCTTCCATAAAGGCGCTTATCGGAAGTTCGGAGAGGATGTTCTCCCCGGCCAAACCTTACTCGAACACCTCGTCGGCACGGGCCAGAAGCGTGGTCGGGATATCGAGTTGGATGCCTTTTGCGGTCTTCATGTTGACGGTAAGTTCAAACGTCTCCGGCCGCTCGACTGGCAGTTCCGAGGCCTTTGCAGCTTGCAAGATCCGGGCCGTGAGATAACCAAACCGCTCGACGCTGGCGGCGAGGTTGGGCCCGTAGGAGAGCAGACCACCCGCCTGTACGAACTCGGTCCAGCCCGACAGGGTCGGGATCATTTGCGGCGTATCAAGTAGGCTCGTCAGACGATATTAAACGGATCATCAAATACGAGCCGCCCGTTAAAGGGTAAAATAGCTGCCTCAATGACATCCTGCTGATAGGGCAATCCAATTGCCAAGATGTTGGCACTCTCGCCATTCGCGTGGAACAGCACAAAGTTCGATCCTTGTTCCTCACCCAGGTCCCCAGCGATGAGGTCTCGGCTATCCATATTTCGAAAGTATAGTAGATCTTCCCCCGCGTCGAAGTTCCTCAGGATAGCAATATTGGTGGTGAGACTTCCGGCATCGAACACGAATACGTCCGTTTGGCCATCAGTGCCGTAGAACTCCTCGACTCAGGCAATCGGATCATCCACGAGCAGATTGATCCCCGGTAGGTGCTCCGCGGCATCTGGTGCATGCTGCAGGACCGATACAAGCCCTCTCTCGGACATCTTCACGGTCTCTCTCCTTAGTGATCCCTCCGCTACAGCCTTTCATGCCGTTCCGGAACCAACAACAGTGCAAAGGGGCCGACCCGCGCGAAGTGAGTAATCCTTCCTATGACGGAAGCGTTTGTTTGTTCCCTAAACGCGTTACCAGCCGCTCGCGGACCCCTGCCGCCCTATCGGCTGGCGCTAGCCCAGCCCGCGCCTTCAAAAAGGCAGCGGGTGTGCCAGCCCCTTGCGCCGGCAGAACAACAACAAGGGCCGCTGCTCGTCGCCCACGGGCGCGGTTTGCATCGGTCGTGGAGATCCACGAGTGGTCATGCGCTTGCGATCCTTTGCCGCCACCGGGCGACCGAGAATGATTCGGGCGGTCGCCGGGGCGGTTCGGGCTGCTCGGCATTCGACTTCACCGAGCCGCGAATGACCTGAAAGATCCTCCCTCGCTTTCGATGGCATCCGCCGAGTCGTCGATCGCGACGCGAAGGGGCCATTTTCCTCGGCGATTTCGCCGAGGTCGACCGCCACCCAAGCGCGGTTGATCTTGTGGATCGGGGTACCATTCAGCGGTGCCCAATGACGGTTGAGGTGGCGTTCCACCTCCATATAGCTCCGAGGTTTCAGGCGGGCCTTGGTTTGCTTCAGGTAGCGCTCTACGATTCGCTCGAAGGTGATCGCGGCGCGGGCCTCAGCCTCTTTCTTCTCGGCGTGGGGATCGCTGCCGAGATGGACCCTCGCCAGTGTTTCTTTGGCACGCTTGCGGGCCTCGTCCAGTGAGATAGTATTCATTCGACCAAGCGTCTCGCGCTTGGTCTTGCCGGCAACGCGATACTGCACCACCCACATCCTGCTGCCACCTTCATTGATCCGGAGTCCGAAGCCGGCGAGGGCTTCATCCCAAAAAATGATGTACGGCTTTCCCGGGGGAGGGGTGAGTCCCGTAATGGATTGACGTGTGAACCGCATACTGACCTTTCCGGTAAGCCAATGGTAAGCACTCTGGTGATATCATTTGACCGACAGTGATCGCGTACGTTTGAGGTATGCGAAATAAACCAAGAAAAACAAGGCTTATGATCACGTTGGATCGCTTATGATCGATGAGAACTCCGGATTGTGGATCTGGGGGTCCCCCGTTCAAGCCGGGGCGGCTGTACCATTCAAATCAGCCACTTGTCCCGAATCGCCATGACAGGCCGGCCCGCGCCAGAGCGCGCGCGGCCTTGGCGTCGGATTACACCACCTCGAACCGATCGCCGACGGCGTTCGCGGCGGAGGGGCTCCGATTTCCGGTGCCTCGCTCCGGTGTGCGCTCACTCGGCGGGGCTGATCCCCGCTACGGATTTTGGCGATCCCGAACCGACGGGTCTGAATACGAAATACGCGAAGAGCAGCATTGCCCCGAGAACGATGATGGTTCCCACGCCGGCCATCGGGTCGAATTCCGTATACCCAAGGTGYAGAGCCGCCACCGCGATCGTCAGAACGACGGTGCCGATGGACCACGCCGCGACCTGGATCAAGGCCAGCCGGCTCGTGTCGAGCGTCGGGCGACGCTCGTAATACATGCCGAACAGAAACAGCGACACCCAGCCGAGCAGGTTGAGGTGAGCGTGGGCCGGCATGATGGAATGGTCCTGGGAGACGGCCATGCCGATCCCCATGGACATTCCCGCGATTACGAACAGCACGGCCAATCTGAAACTGAGCGACGACGCAGTCATGACGAGATCCTCCCCGGTTGGTCTACGGCCTGTTGAAGTGGCGGTTTCGACAGGCGCTGCCTGGACCCGCCCGCGTCGAGTATGGGGCAACACTCTCACAAAAGACAAGAATTCGCAGCGCCTGCCAGGCCGTTTTGGCTTGGAAAACCCGACGATGTCCGCGGATTGCGACAGGGGGACGGGGTGACAGGCCGCTCTTCCGCAAGGTAACTTGGGGGAGCCGTCCGAACTCCGAACGCGGCCACGGCTTAACGCTGAGCCTCTCTCGTCACGAGGCGCGGACACTTCTCCTAAAAATGTGCAAGGCTCCTCATGCGGCGAACCGAAGATCAGTCAGATGCTCCGTCACCTGCGGAGCACGATACGTATGCGGAGATGTTCGATCTCGCGCCCGTATCGTTGTGGCTGGAGGATTACAGCGGAGTTCGGCAGCTTTTCGATGCCTGGCGACAACAGGGCGTCACGGATTTGCGCTCCTTCCTGCAGGCGGATGTGGCAAGGGTGCAGGCCTGCTCGGATCGCATCCGGGTCATCAAGGTCAATCGCAAGACMCTGTCGCTATTCGAGGCGAATGACCTCTCGCACCTCGTCGCCAATCTCGGGCAGATCTTCCGCAATGACATGCTCGACACCCATATCGGCGAGCTCGTGCAGCTGTGGCAGGGCGAAAGGGAATTC
Organism: Microvirga sp. P4_A5; assembly: GCF_056402495.1. NCBI lineage: Bacteria > Pseudomonadati > Pseudomonadota > Alphaproteobacteria > Hyphomicrobiales > Methylobacteriaceae > Microvirga > Microvirga sp. P4_A5. Next base: position 13,690 of record NZ_JBFUHH010000077.1, read on the forward strand.
TCCAGCGACACCGTCAATTACACGCTCACCGGCCAACGGCTCGACATCCAGCTGCGCGGACGGCTTCTGCCTGGGGCGGAGAAGACGTGGGATCGCGTGCTGGTCGCGATCGAGGATGTGACGGAACGCGAGATGGCGCGCCGCAAGCTGGCGCTGAGCGAGGAATACGCCCAAGGCCTCTTCGAGCATTCGCCGATCTCGCTCTGGGTCGAGGATTTCAGCGCCATCAAGAAATTGCTGGACGAGGCAAGGCATCAGGGCATCCGCGACTTTCGGGTGTTCACCGATGTGCATCCCGAATTCGTCGATCGCTGCATGAGCGAAATCCGCGTGATCGATGTGAACCAGCACACGCTCGAATTGTTTCACGCGCCGGACAAACCGACGCTTCTTCGTCGCCTGCGCGATATCTTCCGGGACGACATGCGCCCGCATTTTCGCGAGCAGCTCGTCGATCTCTGGGACGGGAAGATCTTTCAGCAGCGGGAAGTGCTGAATTACTCCCTCGACGGCGAAGAGGTCCATGTGCAGCTCCAGTTCTCCGTCCTGCCCGGGCATGAGCAGGATTGGTCGCTGGTGCAGGTGGCGCTCACCGACATTACGGCGCGCAAGAAGGCCGAGGCTTATCTCGAATATCTCGGCAAGCACGATGTGCTCACCAAGATCTACAATCGCTCATTCTATGTGGATGAGCTCAATCGGCTGGAGCGGAAGAGCACTGCGCCCCTCACCATCATCGTCGCCGACATGAACGGCTTGAAGGCGGCGAATGACCAGCTCGGTCATGCGGCCGGGGACGACCTGTTGCGACGGGCCGGGGAAGTCTTGGCGAAGATCATCGAGCGGCCCGCCTGCGCGGCGCGGATCGGCGGCGACGAATTCGCCATCCTGCTGCCGGGGATCGATGAGCGCGAGGCGGTGGCGATGATGGAAAACATCGAGAAGCTCACGGAGCTCAACAACCAGTTCTATTCCGGGCTGATCCTGAGTTTCGCCATGGGCGCCGCAACGCGGGAGCCCGGCGAGCGGCTCGAGGATGTGGTCAAGCGCGCCGATCTCAAGATGTACGAGGCAAAGCGCGCCTATCACGCGAGATCGCGCGACTGAATCGGTTTTAGCCGACAGCGTCGCGGTCCAGCGCAAAGTCGTCGAACCACTCGCGGTTCTCGTCGGCGAGAGTCGCGATGAGCATCCGCGACGCCATGTAGCTGAACGTGATGCCGTTGCCGCCATAGCCATAGGCGGCAAAGAAGCGCGGCGCTCCCGGCACACGCCCGATCAGCGGCAGCCCGTCGTCGGTTTCGCCGAACTCGGCACCCCACATGGTGTCGATGGCATAATCGGCGCGAGGCCAGAGATCCCGCATCTTGTCGATCAGCTTCTCGCGCTTGGCTCCCATCAGCGCCTCGCGCTCGTCGGGATCCTTCGTCTCCTGATCCTCCCCGCCGATCAGGATCCGGCCTTCCGCCGTCGTGCGGGCATAGATATACGGGTCCGAGGCTTCCCACATCAGGACCCGGTCGCGCCACAGGTTCTCGGGCGGCTGGGCGCGGGTCGCCACGCACCAGCTCGAAACCGTCTTGTGAAGGCTGGATGTCACGAAGGGCGGCATCACGTAGCCGGTGGCCAGCACGGCGTGCTTCGCCTCGATCGATCCGCCGCCCTCGAGCGTCAGATGGACCGCCGTCTCGCTCGAATCGTAGGATACCACCTCGTCCTCCACCAGCGTCGCGCCACGCTCAATGGCAATGCGCAGCAGACCGAGGGACATCTGGAGAGGATCGGCTTCCGCCGAACCGGGCGAGAGGAGCGCCGCCGGACGATCCATGCCGAACGCCTCGATCAGTGCGCTTCTGTCGAGAAGCGTTCCCGGAAGCGCGGCGCGATGGCGCAAGTCATGCTCCTGCGAGAGCTCGCCGTAGCCGTGTTCGCCGGCGCCGAGAAACAAGGTGGAGCGGGGGGTATAGGCGCAGGCGATGCCAAGGGCGCCGACCATCGTTCCGAGATCCTGGACGGCGGCCTGGCTGCGGCGATAGATCGAGGCTGCTTTATCGGCCCCGTAGATCCCTGCGAGATCGGAAAGGGACGTGTCGATTTCCCATTGCAGCATCGCCGTACTGGCCGCGGTGCTGCCGCGACCCGGCATGAATTTGTCGACGACGATCACATTGTAACCCGCGCGCGTCAGCGCCTCGGCCGCGAGCGAACCCGTGATCCCCGATCCCACCACCACGACGTCGCACCGGACATCGGAACGCAACGCAACCCGCGGAAACGGGGATCGATCGATATGCCAGGGCGGAGACCCGGAACGGAGTTCGCGCTTGTCGTCGGACAATTGTTCGGGATCGGTGGCTGGCATGGGCGCTCCGGGGAAGGCCCCCTGTAACGCTGCCGAAACGTGACCGTTCCGCCGAGAGAGCCGCGCACGAACAACAAAAAGGCCCGGTGTCGCCACCGGGCCCGATCGCATGGTTTGTGCCGGATCAGTTGAACTTGTAGTTCAGACCGGCCTTGACGACGCCGAATTCCGTGTCGCGGCGATCGCCCTGGACGGCGTTGACCGCATAATTGTCGCGCGTGTCGAGGTTCACGTAGGAGCCTTCGACCTTCGCCACGATGTTGTTGGTGACGGCATATTCGACGCCGCCGCCGAGAGTCCATCCACCGTTGGTGCTGTTGCCGCGATGACGTCCGATCGCCGGGTCGAAGGCGTTGTTTCCGCCGATATCCCCGTAGGCGAAGCCGCCGGTGCCGAAGATGAGCGCGCGGTCGAACGCGAAGCCTACACGGGCGCGCAGCGTGCCGTAATAGCCGTCGGAATTGCCTGAGTAGTATTGGGCATTATACGACGAGCCCTTGTTGCCCACGGCGGCGTATTGCAGGTCGGCTTCGGCGCCGAGCACGAACATGCCCATCTGATAATTGTAGCCGGCCTGTGCGCCGCCCACGAAACCGCCGTTGCTGTTGCTGCCGACATATCCGAAAGCGGGATCGTAATAGCGGCTGGTGCCCGTGCTCCAGCCATAGCCGGCATTCACACCCGCGTAGAAGCCGGTCCAGGTGAAGACCGGCATGGCATCATAGACGGGGGCGGGCGCATAGCGCGACGGCATGTCGGCGGCCTGGGCCGTGGATGCGACGAGCGCGAGAGCGGCGGTGGCGGAGAGCAATCCGATGAAAGTGTTACGCATGACTGTGTTCCGTACATTAGATCGTCGGGGAGGCGAGAATTCGTAGGCTGTCATCGCCTATCGCCTCTATGTTTACTCCGCCGTACCTCTATAGCGCAACAATATTGTATTACGAAAGATCGCTATACTTTATCGAGTGTGAATTTTACTTTCCGGTAACCATGGTGTCCGCCCGCGATTGACCCTGTGACAGTGGGCATGCGGAGATCACAGCGACCGACAGGCCTCGAACCACCGAAGAGACGAGACACCTTGGCCCCGCCCCTAGTGGCGGGGCTCTTTCGTTCAGAATGCGGTTGAAAGGGGGTGGTCGGGATGCGCCGTTAAACGCGACGTTGCCGTCCGGATCGTCCAGTAGTCCCGAATCCGGTCGGTAGGGGCGTTGTCGGAACGCGCTGATCGGCAAAACGATGGGGATGGGGGAGGGGGCTTGGCCACGCATGGCCAAGCCGAAGTTTTTTGGAAGTGTTCCGACAAGCAGTGACTGACGTCGAACTGCGTCGCAACTAGCGCTTCAGGTCGGACATCGCCGAACTCAGGGGCTCCACCGTCTTGGTGAACCAATGCGCAGTTGTCTCGGCAATGTCTTTCCACTGCGCCGAGGCCGTCTCGTAAGCCTGGCGTGCCCCGTTGCTCTGGAGGCGCAAAACGTCCGACAGATGCGGGGTGGAAACGGCGTTCCGCCAGAGATCGAGCGCCGCATGGCTCTGGGTCTGAAGAGCCTCGATGACCTTGTCGTTGACGGCGAGGGCACCGTGGGCGGAGGCGGTGACGGCCTCTCCCATGGCTTGACGCAGCGCCGCGGCCTTTGGGGCGACGGTGGATGCGATTGCCTCGACGGGCGCTGCTACCGGCGGTGTGACGATCGGCTGGACCTTCACCTCGACGGTCGCCGGCGCAGACACAGGCGCGACAACAGGTTTCGCCGCAGCAACAGGCGTGGGCGCGACAACGGGTTTCGCCGCAGCCACGGGCGTGGGCGCGACAACAGGTTTCGCCGCAGCCACGGGCGTGGGCGCGACAACGGGTTTCGCCGCAGCCACAGGCACGGTCGCGACAACAGGTTTCGCCGCAGCCACAGGCGCGGCGACAGGTGCCTTGGCGACGACAACCTCAGCCTCGGGCTTCGCAGCCTTCGCATGGGGCTTAACGCTTGCGGCGACACTTTTCAGGGCGGCTGGTGCCTTGGCGACGCTCTTGGCGCCGCCTTTCTTCATATCAACCATGTCATTCCTCCTCGGGAAGCCTCAGGGACCTGCGGCTTACTTCTTGGAAGGGGTGACGGGCTTCATGGCGGATTGCGCCATCGAGCCGAATTCCTTCATCTGGGTCTGCATGGCCTCGAACTGAGTCCGGACGAACTCGCTCTGGATCTGCATCGCTTCCTGCACGTCTTTCGCGCGGACCATCTTCTGGGCCAGATCGAAGGCGGCCGTGATGTTCTGCTCGGCATAGGTCAGCGTCTTGCGGGTGGCATCCTTGGCACTCGACTGGACCGTCGTGGCGGAGCCTTCGAAGGTGTCGACCGTTTTCTGCGCGGCGCCCATGAAACCGTCGATGGCCTTGCGGGCCTGCTCGACGCTCTTTTCGGCCAAATCGCGCATTTCAGCCGGAATTTCGTAGCCGGGTTGGTTCGTCGCCATGTCGTCTCACTCCTGGTTGGGGGTCGTTGTGCAGTGCAATATCACATTGTGCGATGCAAAATCAAATCAATCCCTACCCATTAAGGTTAGCACGAAGTAAAAGGCTTTAGGAGCACAACCCCGCGCCTCTCGGCCCGATTATGCTTTAGAACGCTTCCTCTCAGATGGTTTTCCTATCGGCTAGGGTCGAGGCCCCTCATGATGGACGCTCCGGACCAGTTTCAAATCTTGATATCTCGCCTCGGCGAGGACCCGGCCCTTGGCAAGCTTCTTGGGCCGGAGGCTGCCGTGCTGATCTGGGACCACACCGGCGGGAATCTCCTCTGGGCCTCCCCTGCGGCCGCCCACTTTGCCGCCGCCCTGATGGATGACAGCGGACAGCTCAATCGCAACGCGCGGGCTCGGCCACGGCTCGAGGCCCTCGCCGGTGGCCTCGCGCCGGCCGACGGCATCCGCCTGGAGCGTCTGCTGCTCGACCCGGCCCGCCTGTCGCCCCCCATGACCTGTGCGTGCCGTCTTGCGGCCCTGCCGGACGGCACGAGGGTGCTCGTCACGGTGGTGGTCGGATCGCTTCCCAAATCCGCCAAGGTGATGCCGACGGCCAAAACAGCGGCGCGTGCGGCGACAATCGCGCCAGTGCCGCCGGCCGCTGGCCCCGGGGGCCATATCCGGTTTGTCTGGCAGGCGGATCCCCAGGCCCGTTTCATCCACGTCTCAAGCGGACTTGCGGAAGCCGTCGGACCGATGGCGGGCGATATCCTGGGCCGCGCATGGGATGAACTCAACGGTTCCGTCGTCGAAGATCGCGACGGGGACGTCGCCGGCCTATTTGCCCGCCGGGAAACGTGGAGCGGGCGAAGTGTCCATTGGACCGTCGACAACAAGCGCGGCCGAGTGCCGGTCGAATGGGCCGGAATGCCGATCTTCGGCTCGGAGCGCGAACTGGTCGGCTTTCGCGGCTTCGGTCTGGTCCGAAAGGCCGCGCTTGCGGAGCTCGTGGACGAAGTGGTGGTTCCCGAGGCGTCGCCGGCAGATACCCTTCAGGAGAAACCGGCCGCCATTGCCGAAAGCCAGGTCGAGGCCGCAGAGGACGAAATCGAAGAGACCGTCATCGAGATCGAACCCGACGTACCTGTCGTAGCGGAAGAGGCGCATCGGGAACCCGTTTTGGCTGTCGCCGAGGAGGCCGAAGATCTGGAATCGCATCCACAGCCGGAGGGGCCCGAGCCAGAGCCCGAGCCGGAGCCGGAGCAGCCCGAGCTCACGGACGACGAGAAACTGTTCGAGCAGCTTCGCGAAACCGTCGCGGCCTCCCTCTCCGAACCGACCATCGAAATTTATGGCCACGGCGCGATCGATAGACCCTCCGAGCGAGCGCCCGCGCCGACCCTTCCCAGGCAGGCCGAACCGCAATCGGGCCTTTCGAACACCGAGCGCCACGCCTTTCGCGAGATCGCCCGCGCGCTCGGCGCCCGGTTCGAAGCCGATCCGGTTCACGACCAGGAAGCCGGCTCCGCCGAAAAAGTGGTGCCGTTTCGCGGCCTCGCGCTGGTTCCCGAGGTCGCCGCTGAGCCGGACGAGGAAAGCGACGTTGCCGCGGCGGCGGAGCCAGAACCGGCCGAAGAAAGCCCTGCCGACAAATTTGCAGCCCCCGAGGTCGCGGCCGGGGACGTGCCCGACCGCACGCCGCCGGCAGACCTTCCTGAAGTCGGAGACCACGACGGCGCTGAGGCGATTGCCATCGATGGGGAAGCGCTTCTCCGTCGGCTGCCCATGCCGGCTCTGGTCCGTCGGGGCGATCATGTGGACTTTGCCAACCGGGCATTCCTCATGCTTGCCGGCTACGACGATCGCGAGCACATCGCCGCGGCCGGCGGGCTGCCCCGTCTGTTTGGAACCACCCCGCTTTCGGCCGGAGGGGCGATCCTGTCGACCCGTCAGCACCATTCCGTTCCGGTCGAGGTGCAGATCGGTAGCGTGGAGTGGAACGGCGCCAATGCGGAACTCCTGCTCGTCCGGCCCTTGCCGGAGGCGGATGCCTCGCAGCGCCTCGAGGCAGCGGACGCGGATCTGCGCGTCAGGCAAGGCCGCATCCAGGAACTCGAATCCATCCTCGACACGGCGACCGACGGCGTCGTCGTCCTGGACGAGACCGGGCGCATCCTGTCGCTGAACCGCTCGGCGGAGGCCCTGTTCGGCTATAACCAGAGCGATGTGGTGGGCGACGCCATCACGGTCCTGCTCTCTCCCGAAAGCCACATCGTCGCCCTCGACTATCTCGAGGGTCTGCGCTCGCCCGGCGTCAGAAGTCTTCTTAACGACGGCCGCGAGGTTTTGGGGCGCGTTCGGCAAGGCGGGGCAATCCCGCTTTTCATGACCATGGGGCGTGTCAGCGACGGCCCGGACCGGAAGCTTTGCGCGGTGCTGCGCGACATCACGCCATTCAAAAAAGCCGAGGGCGAACTGGTCGGCGCCCGCCGCGCGGCCGAACAGGCCAACGCGCAGAAATCCGATCTCCTCGCCAAGATCAGCCACGAGATCCGCACGCCCCTGAATGCGATTCTGGGCTTTGCGGAGGTCATGCTGGAGGAGCGGTTCGGGCCCATCGGCAACGATCGCTACAAGGAATATCTCAAGGACGTGCACGCCTCGGGCGCCCACGTGATCAGCCTCGTCAACGATCTTCTGGATCTTGCGAAGGTGGAAGCAGGGCGGATGGACCTGTCGTTCACGAGCGTCAGCCTCAACGATCTCGTGTCCAACTGTTTCACGCTGCTGCAGCCGCAAGCGGCCCGCGACCGCATCGTCATGCGCACGAGCTTTGCGACCAAACTTCCCCCGGTGGTGGCGGACGACCGGTCGTTGCGCCAGATCGTGCTCAACCTCGTCTCCAACGCCATCAAGTTCACGGATGCGGGCGGGCAGGTGATCGTCTCGACGGCGCTGACCGATCGGGGCGAAGTGGCGTTCAGGGTTCGCGACACCGGGATCGGCATGAACGACGAGGAGGTGCAGGCCGCGCTGGAGCCGTTCCGCCAACTTGCCACTTCGCGCAAGCGTGGCGGCACAGGTTTGGGATTGCCGCTGACGAAAGCGCTCGTGGAAGCCAATCGCGGCGCGCTGCAGATTTCGAGCCAACCTCACGAGGGCACTTTGGTCGAGGTAATCTTTCCGCCCACGCGGGTGCTGGCCGAGTAATGCTTGCTCATTGACCCGGGCGGCGTCGTCGCCAATTGCAGGTCGTGATCTTGCGCTCCGCAGGACATAAGGAAGGCCATGTCGACCTATCGTCTCGATAAGCTTTTTTCGCCCCGCTCCATCGCCATCGTGGGCGCGAGCCCGAAGGCAGGCTCGTTGGGGCTGACCTTCCTGCGCAATCTCGACGCCAGCGGTTTCGAAGGCCCGATCTACCCGGTCAATCCGCACCATCGCGCCGTCGAGGGAAAGGCCTGCGTCGCGGCGCTCGGCAAGCTGCCGGAGATACCCGATCTCATCGTGGTGGTGGTGCCGCCGCGCAACGTCCTCGAAGTCATCGACGAGGCCGGGCGGCTGGGCGTTTCGGCTGCCATTGTGGCCACCGCGGGGCTCGGCCG
>NZ_JBFUHH010000078.1:0-21373 GCF_056402495.1 Microvirga sp. P4_A5
GCCCCACCGTGATGGCGAGCTTGAAGGCTGCGACCGGCCCGATCTTCTCGCGCACGAGTGCGATCAGCTCGGCCTCAATCTCGGTTGGGGCGCGGGCGATGCCGGATTTCAGCACCACGAGACCGCAGGGCACTTCGCCTTTCAGCGAATCCTTCACCCCGATCACCGCGCATTCGGCGACCGCCGGATGGGACGCCAAAACCTCTTCCATGCCGCCGGTGGAGAGCCGGTGGCCCGCCACGTTGATGATGTCGTCGGTGCGGCCCATGATGTAGACGTAGCCGTCACTGTCGATGAAGCCCGCATCCGAGGTGTTGTAATAGCCCGGATAGGTGGTGAGATACGCCTCGCGGAAGCGATCGTCCGCCTGCCAGAGCGTCGGCAGGCAGCCGGGGGGCAGCGGCAGCCGGATGGCGATGGAGCCCATCGTATCGGCCGGCAACGGCTTCCCGCCCTCATCCAGCACCTGCACGTCGTAGCCGGGCATCGGCACCGTCGGCGAGCCGTACTTGATCGGCAGCGCGCCGAGGCCGAGCGGATTGCCGGCGATCGGCCAGCCGGTTTCCGTCTGCCACCAATGGTCCACGATGGGCACGCCGAGAATGCGCTCGGCCCATTGCACCGTATCGGGGTCCGCCCGCTCGCCGGCCAGGAACAGCGCGCGGAAAGTCGAAAGGTCGTAGCCTTCGAGGAGGAGGCCCTCCGGGTCCTCCTTCTTGATCGCCCGGAACGCGGTCGGCGCGGTGAACAGCACCACCGCTTTATGCTCCGACACAACCCGCCAAAAGGCTCCCGCATCGGGCGTTCCCACCGGCTTGCCCTCGTACAGGACAGTCGTGCTGCCATGGAGAAGCGGCCCGTAGACGATATACGAATGCCCCACGACCCAGCCCACATCCGAGGCGCACCAATAAACCTCGCCGGGCGCGACGCCATAGAGGTTGCCCATCGACCATTTGAGCGCCACCAGATAACCGCCGGTGTCGCGAACGACGCCCTTCGGCCGGCCTGTCGTGCCCGACGTGTAGAGGATGTAGAGCGGGTCCGTGGCGGCGACCGGGATGCAAGGCGCTTCCCGACCGACGCTCGAAACCCGGTCGTCCCAATCGTGATCGCGTCCCTCGACCGACCCGGCCCGGTATTGCGGCCGCTGGAAGACCAGACAGGATTCCGGCTTGTGGCGGCTCAAGGTGATCGCCTCGTCGAGAAGGGGCTTGTAGGGAACGACCCGGGCCGTCTCGATGCCGCAGGAGGCGCTGAGAATGACCTTCGGGGTCGCATCCTCCAGGCGGGTTGCAAGCTCGGTCGCCGCGAAGCCGCCGAACACCACCGAATGGACCGCGCCGATGCGCGCGCAGGCGAGCATCCCGAACACCGCCTGCGGAATCATCGGCATGTAGAGAACGACCCGGTCGCCCCGGGCGACGCCGAGATCCTGCAGCACGGCCGCGAGGGTCGCGACTTCGCGCTGCAACTCGGCGTAGGTGTAGGTGCGCTTGGCGCCGGTGACGGGGCTGTCGTAGATCAAGGCCGCCTGCTCGCCGCGCCCCCGCTCCACATGGCGATCGACCGCATTGTAGCAGGCGTTGCATTCCGCGCCGGAAAACCAGGCGCCGAACACGCCCATCTCGGGATCGAAGATCTTCTCGGCCGGTTTGGACCAGTCGATTTCGCGAGCGGCCTCCCGCCAGAAGCCTTCCGGATCGGCGCGCCAGCGCGCGTAGACCTGCGGATAGCGGCTCGGGGTCGATGTCATGCCGTTCCCTTTCGTCGTTATTCGCAGCCGGACGACAAGGAGGGCCTTTTCGCCCGGACTTTGCAAGCCTCTCGTGTTAGCAGGCAGCGACGCCGTGGTCAGCGGCGACTTTCGACGAGCGACCGATGATCACCGCCCCGCTTTTCTATCTCGCCGCCGTGCCGGCCGTCATCCTTCTGGGGCTTTCGAAAGGCGGGCTGTCGGGCCTCGGCCTCCTGGCGCTGCCGCTGATGGCGCTCGTGGTGTCGCCCATGCAGGGCGCCGCCATCATGCTGCCGATCCTCATGGTGCAGGACGTAGTGACCGTGTGGGTCTACCGGCATAGCTGGGACCGGCGAAACGTGGCGATCCTGGCGGCGGGAGCCATCGGGGGAATTCTCGTCGGCTATCTTTGGGCGGCAGAGGTTTCCGACGCGGGCGTCAGGCTGGCGCTCGGCGTGATTTCCGTCGGTTTCGCCGTTCGCCGCCTCATGCTCGAGCGCGGGCCGCACGAGGTCGCGCCGACGAAGGCGCACCTACCGCAAGGGTTGTTCTGGGGCGTGATCTGCGGCTTTACCAGTATGATCGCCCATGCGGGCGGACCGCCCTTCCAGATCTACGTGATGCCGCAGCGCCTGCCGCAGACGGTTTTTGTCGGCACGGGCGCGATTCTCTTCACGCTGCTGAACTGGATCAAGGTGCCGCCCTACATCGCGCTCGGGCAATTCAGCGCCGCCAATCTTTCGACCGCGGCGGTGCTCTTCCCCGTGGCGATCGCGTCCACCTACGCGGGGGTGTGGCTGGTGCGCCGGATATCGGGTCAGCGCTTCTACACGATCGTCTACGGGCTCCTTATTCTCGTCGGCGGCAAGCTGATCTATGACGGCGTGGTCGGGCTCGCCTAGAGGCCGCATAAAAAAAGACGCCGCTCCGTCTGGAGCAGCGTCTGTCGAAACTCGGAATAATCTGGAATGGACTAAGGAATAATTCGATTAATGCACCGCCGAATGGCTGTTTTTCAGCCGGCTGATCTCATCTTTGAGGTGGAGCTTCTTACGCTTGAGTTCGGCCAGTCGCGTATCGTCCATGGATGGGTGGTGAACGGCACTTTGCAGCTCCCTCTCGAGCGCACGGTGTTTGCGTTCGAGCTCGGTCAGATGGTTCTCCAGCGGCATTTCTGTACCTCCTGTTCGATCTTCTAACGTCATGAATGTGACATACAGAAAGTGGCGAGTCGAAGGCAATCGATGCTGCGCTGCGAAACCCGGGGTCAGATTTTATACCTAAGCTTGCGGGTGCGACGAAAGCTGCGGTGCGACGTAACCGTCTTGCGGAACATGGCTGCGCGGCGCATACTTTTTCCAAAGCGCGCCCGGTTGCCGGCGGCGATGGGCAATCTGGAACGTCTCGATGATCGATGTGGCTGAACTGGAAGCGGATCTTGCCCGTTTGAAGCAAGAGCATCGCGATCTCGACACGGCCATTGAGGCGCTGGAACAGATCATCACCGGAGACCAGCTGCAGGTTCAGCGGTTGAAAAAGCGCAAGCTCGTCCTCAAGGATCAGATCATCCGGATCGAAGACCAGCTCACGCCCGACATCAGCGCCTGAAGCGGGCAAGCGCCAGGTTTTTCGGACACACCCGGCCTGCGGTCTTGCCCGTCGCCAAGGGCTTCGCTATTGCCTCAGCCTCAACAGGCCTCAAGCCGGAGCCATTCCATGGCAGGAATACCCGTTGCCATCATCATGGGCAGTCAGTCGGACTGGGCCACCATGCGGCACTCAGCCGAGGCTCTGGAGGCGCTGGGAATCTCCTATGACGCCCGGATCGTCTCCGCTCACCGGACCCCGGACCGGCTGGTCGCCTTTGCCAAGGGCGCCAAGGCGGCGGGTTTTCAGGTGGTGATCGCAGGCGCCGGCGGCGCCGCCCACCTGCCGGGCATGACCGCCGCCATGACGCCTCTGCCCGTCTTCGGGGTGCCGGTGGAATCGAAGTCCCTGTCCGGTCAGGACAGCCTTCTGTCGATCGTGCAGATGCCAGCGGGCATCCCGGTGGGAACGCTCGCCATCGGACGCGCCGGGGCGGTCAACGCGGCCTTGCTGGCAGCCGCCGTGCTGGCCCTTCACGACGAGGCGCTGGCGGAACGTCTCGATGCCTGGCGCCAGCGCCAGACCCACAGCGTTGCCGAACGTCCCGCAGAGGAAGCCTCACCCGCATGATCGTCCCCGGCAACACCCTCGGCATTCTCGGCGGCGGCCAGCTCGGCCGGATGATCGCTATGGCGGCGGCTCAGCTCGGGCTTCGCACCCACGTCTATGCGCCCGAGGCCGACAGCCCCGCCTTCGACGTCTGCGCGGAACGCACGGTGGCGGCCTACGAGGACGAGGAGGCACTGGCCCGGTTCGCCCGCTCGGTCGACATCATCACCTACGAGTTCGAGAACGTCCCGAGCGCGACGGCGGCCGTTCTGGCGGCGCATGCTCCGCTCGCGCCGAATGCGCGGACGCTCGCCACCACGCAGGACCGCCTCGCCGAAAAAACCTTCGTGTCGAAACTCGGCATCCCCACGGCGCCTTACGCCGCCGTCGCCAGCGAATCCGAGCTGGCGGAGGCGATCGATCGAATCGGGCGGCCCGCCGTGCTCAAGACCCGGCGCTTCGGCTATGACGGCAAGGGGCAGGTGATGATCCGCCCGGACACGGACACCGCCGAGGCCTTCGCGGCCGTCGGAGGCGCGGCGTCGATTCTCGAAGGGTTCGTGCCGTTCGAGCGGGAGTTGTCGGTGGTCGCCGCCCGGACCCAAGCCGGCGATTTCGCCGCCTATGACCTGTGCGCCAACACGCACCGGAACCACATCCTGGACATCACGCGGGTCCCGGCCGGGGTCTCGGATGAGACCGAGAAGCGGGCCGTCGTGATTGCCCGCGCCATCGCCGACGCCCTCGATTACGTGGGCGTTCTCGGCGTCGAGCTGTTCCTGGTCGGGAGCGGCAGCGACGAGACCCTCGTGGTCAACGAGATCGCGCCGCGCGTGCACAATTCCGGGCACTGGACCCTCGGGGGCGCCCGGACCTCCCAATTCGAGCAGCATGTTCGCGCCGTTTGCGGCTGGCCCCTCGGCGCTCCTTCCCGCCTCGGACGGGTCGAGATGCAGAATCTCATCGGCGAGGACGCGGATACATGGAAGCGCATTCTGGCCGAGCCCGGCGCCCAGCTCCACCTCTACGGAAAGGCTGAGGCGCGGCCGGGCCGCAAGATGGGGCACGTCACCCGCGTTTTTCCGGAGGGGGCCGAAACCTTTCCGCAAGCGGGACGTTAACTTCTCCGACCGGCGCTTTTGTTTCGAGGCCGTCTGGACATTCCAGCCTTCCTCTGGTAGTCACGCCGGCCAGAGAGAGGTGCGCACGACGCGCCTCATTTACTTTTTGCCACAATCGATACGGCTCAAAACGAGGAAGTCGCGTGCAGGTTCTTGTCCGGGATAACAATGTCGATCAGGCGCTCCGCGCCCTCAAGAAGAAGATGCAGCGCGAAGGCATCTTCCGCGAGATGAAGCTGCGCGGCCATTACGAGAAGCCCTCTGAGAAGAAGGCTCGCGAGAAGGCCGAAGCTGTCCGTCGCGCCCGCAAGCTCATCCGCAAGCGCATGCAGCGCGAAGGCCTCCTGCCTTCGAAGCCGCGTCCTGTGACGGCTGGCGCGGGTCGTCCGGGCGCACCGCGCTAAGCTGCATCCGCAGCTTCGTGATCGTCTGAAAGAATTCGTGATTCAGCGCCCCTTGCGCAAGCGGGGCGCTGTTTTGCGTTCAGGCCCCCGTGGGCTCTGTGGCGTTTCTGGCCCGTTAAGGTTTTTCCGGCACTCTGTTCATTCCCCCTATTAGTTGGAGACGAAGGTGTCCGCTCTACCAATTCGCCGTTTCGCACCCTTCACCCTCATCCTCGTCGGTCTTGGCCTTGCCGCCTGCGACACCACCAGCGGGGGCTCGATGCGGCGTATCGCCGTGGTGGAGGAGGACACGCAGGGGACCAGCAGCGTCAACATCGCGTCCCTGACCGATGTGATCCAGCGCAATCCGGGCGATCCCGGCGCCTACAACACCCGCGGCGCGGCCTATGCCCGGGTCGGCCGCTACAGCGACGCCATCGCGGATTTCAACAAGGCCGTGCAGGTCGATCCGAATTTTGCGCCGGCCTATACCAACCGGGCGCTGGCCTTCCGCCAGACCAACCGCAACGATCAGGCGCTGGCCGATTTCTCCCGCGCGATCGAAGCCGATCCGAATTACGGCCCGGCCTATATCGGACGCGGCAACCTGCTGCGCGCTCAAGGGCAGTTCCAGGGAGCCCTCGACGACCTGACCATCGCCATTCGGCTCGTGCCCGAATCGGCCGAGGCTCTCCACGCGCGCGGGCTGCTCTACCAGAAGCAGGGCATGCACGCCCAGGCGATCCTCGACTTCGACTCGACCATCGACCGCAACGCCTTCGTGGCCGCTCCCTACGCCGCCCGCGGCCAGAGCCTGGTGGCGACGCAGCAATACGACAAGGCCATCGAGGACTTTAACGCGGCGCTCAACGTCAATAACCGCGATGCGGATTCATGGGCCTGGCGCGGCGTCGCCTACGAGCGCATGGGCAACCGCCAAATGGCGCAGGAAAGCTTCCAGCGGGCGCTGGCGATCGACAACGGCAACACCGTGGCGCGGCAGGGCAATTCGAGGTTGTAACGCGACGCGAGCTTTTCGTTAAAAGCCGGTCATTCCGGGGCCGCGAAAGCGGAACCCGGAACCCAGACGCGCTGACCGGCCCAAAAGAAGCGCTGGCGTCGAGCACTCCCTCGGTCGTCCTGTGGTTATGGGGCTCCGGGATCGCTTCGCGCCCCGGAATGACAGAGCGTTATGGCGCGGTCCGGAGCTCAGACTTCACACCACCTTCGTCATGATCGTCACATAGGGCGCGAACCCGAATTCCCGGTAGGTCCGCGCCGCCCTCTCGTTCGCCGCCAGCGCCGCGATGGTGAGCCTCGTGAGACCGGCCTCGCGGGTCAGGCGCTCGGCCTCGCGAAGCAGCATCTGGCCGATGCCCCGGCCGCGAAAGCGCGCATCCACCACCAGATCCGTGACGACGGCGTAGTCCCGCACCTCCTCCACCATGTAGGCGGCATCCGTCTGGACGACGAAACCCATGGCGGCGATCACTTCGCCCTCCTCCATCGCGACGACGATGCGGCCATGGCGCTTTGCCAGCCGTTGGCACAGCTCGTCGTGATAGGCGGCGGCGGCGGCGTGATCCCGCAGCCGATCTCCCGTCAGGTCGGCCTCGACGATGTTGAGCTGGCGGATCAGCGCCACGACCGCGTCGCGATCCGCCGGCAAGGCCGTGCGCAGGGTGGTGGCCATCATGAACTCCCAAAAGAAAAGGCCGGTTCGAACCGGCCTTCCTTCAATGCAAAACAGGGCGGCTTGCCGGCCTCAATCGAGATTCTTGAGGATCTGGTCGACCATCTTCTTGGCGTCGCCGAACAGCATCATGGTGTTCTCGCGGAAGAACAGCTCGTTCTCGACGCCCGCATAGCCCGACCCCATGCCGCGCTTGATGAACAGCACGGTCTTGGCCTTCTCCACGTCGAGGATCGGCATGCCGAAGATCGGCGAGGACGGGTCGGTCTTGGCGGACGGGTTGGTGACGTCGTTGGCGCCGATCACGAACGCCACGTCGGCCTGCGCGAACTCGCTGTTGATGTCCTCGAGCTCGAAGACCTCGTCATACGGCACGCTCGCTTCCGCCAGCAGCACGTTCATGTGGCCGGGCATGCGGCCTGCCACCGGGTGAATGGCGTATTTCACGTCGACGCCGTGGGCTTTCAGCATGTCGCCCATCTCGCGAAGGGCATGCTGCGCCTGCGCCACCGCCATGCCGTAGCCTGGCACGATGATGACCTTTTCGGCGTTCTTCATGATGAAGGCGGCATCGTCAGCCGAACCCTGCTTCACAGGGCGGGTTTCCACCGCGCCGGCGCCGGCGCCCGTCGTCTCGCCGCCGAAGCCGCCGAGGATGACCGAGATGAACGAGCGGTTCATGCCCTTGCACATGATGTAGGAGAGAATCGCACCCGAGGAGCCGACGAGCGCGCCGGTGATGATGAGCGCGAGATTCCCCAGCGTGAAGCCGATGCCGGCCGCGGCCCAACCCGAATAGGAGTTGAGCATCGACACCACCACCGGCATGTCGGCGCCGCCGATGGGCACGATGAGGGTGACCCCGAGGATAAACGCCACCAGCACGATGAGCCAGAAGGCGGCATGGCTCTCGGTGGTGATGAAGATCGCCAGCAGCACCACCATCAGCGCGCCGAGGCCGATATTCAGCAGGTGCCGCTGGGGCAGCATGATCGGCTTGCCGGACATGCGGCCGTCGAGCTTCAGGAACGCGATGACCGAACCCGTAAACGTGATGGCGCCGATGGCGACGCCGAGGGCCATTTCGAACAAAGAGGCGCCATGGATCGTGCCGACGCTGCCGATGCCGAAGGCCTGCGGCGCGTAGAGCGCACCGGCGGCGACCAGCACCGCTGCGAGGCCCACCAGCGAGTGGAAGGCGGCGACGAGCTGCGGCATCGCCGTCATGGGCACGCGCTTGGCCACCACCGCGCCGATGCCGCCGCCGATGGCAAGGCCCGCGATCATCAGCGCCCAGCCGGCGAAATCGGCCGGCGGCTGGACCAGGATGGTGGTGAGGATCGCGATCCCCATACCCACCATGCCGTAAAGGTTGCCCTTTCGCGAGGTGGTGGGATGCGACAGGCCGCGAAGCGCCAGGATGAAGAGGACGCCCGAGACCAGATAGAGGAGCGAGGCAAGGTTTGGTGACATCGCCTCAACCCTTCCGGCGGTACATGGCAAGCATGCGCTGGGTCACCAGGAAGCCGCCAAAGATGTTGATCGAAGCCAGGATGATGCCGATGAAGCCGAGCGCGCGCGCCCAGATCGAGCCCTCGCCCAGAGCCGGCGCCACGTTGACGCCGACTGCCAGGAGCGCGCCGACGACGATCACCGACGAGATGGCGTTGGTCACCGACATGAGCGGCGTGTGGAGGGCGGGCGTCACCTGCCAGACCACGTAATAGC
Source organism: Microvirga sp. P4_A5 (assembly GCF_056402495.1). NCBI lineage: Bacteria > Pseudomonadati > Pseudomonadota > Alphaproteobacteria > Hyphomicrobiales > Methylobacteriaceae > Microvirga > Microvirga sp. P4_A5. The sequence goes on from NZ_JBFUHH010000078.1 coordinate 8,860, forward strand.
CGACGAAGATCGCGAGCACGAAGATGGCGAGGCGGAAGACCGTCGGGTCGACCGCGCCGTGGGTGGCGACCGAGGCCGCCATCGCCACCTGATCGGCGATCGCCTGGGCCGCCTCCGCCGCGCGCTGCGCCACGTCGGCGGCGGCTCGTGATTGCTCGACGGCCTGTTCGGGCGTGAGTGTCGCCATGACGTCCCCCTGGTCTAAACGGTCGGCTGGAAGGCTGAGTGAACGATCGCGCCGTCGCGGGTGAGGTTGGTCGCCCGCACGAGCTCATCATCCCATTTCACCGCGACGCTCTTGGTCTCCCGGTCGATCAGCGTCTCGACGAAAGCGTAGAGGTTGCGGGCGTAGAGCGCCGAGGCCGTCGCGGCGAGCCGGCCCGGCACGTTGAGGTGGCCCACGACCTTGACGCCGTTGTGCTCCACCACTTCGCCCGGCACCGCGACCTCGCAATTGCCGCCGCGCTCCACCGCCAGATCGATCACGACCGATCCCGGCTTCATGGATTCGACCATCGCGCGGCTGACGAGCTTGGGAGCGGGACGGCCGGGGATCAGCGCCGTGGTGATGACGATGTCCTGCTTGGCGATGTGGGAGGCCACGAGCGCCGCCTGCTTCGCCTGGTATTCGGCCGACATTTCCTTGGCGTAGCCGCCCGCGGTCTCGGCCTGCTTGAATTCCTCGTCCTCGACGGCGACGAACTTGCCCCCAAGGCTCTCGACCTGCTCCTTGGCGGCGGGTCTGACGTCGGTCGCCGTCACCACCGCGCCGAGGCGGCGGGCGGTGGCGATGGCCTGAAGGCCGGCGACGCCCGCGCCCATGACGAAGACCCGGGCGGCCGGCACGGTGCCGGCGGCGGTCATCATCATCGGCATGGCGCGGCCATACTCGCCCGTGGCGTCGATGACGGCGCGGTAGCCCGCGAGATTGGCCTGCGAGGAGAGCACGTCCATGACCTGCGCGCGGGTGATGCGGGGCATCAATTCCATCGAGAAGGCCGAGACCCGCGCGTCCGCCAGCGCTTTGAGCGCCGCGTCCTGGCCGTAGGGGTCCATGATGGCGATGAGGATGCAGCCGGGCTTGTAGCCCACGAGTTCGTCAGCGCCCGGACGACGGACCTTGAGGACGATGTCGGCGTCCTTGACCGCCTCGGCGGCATTCGGCGCGATCACGGCGCCTGCCGCCTCGTATTCCGCATCGGACACGCCGGCCTTGACGCCGGCGCCCGACTGGACGGCGACCTCTGCGCCCAGTGCCATGTATTTCTTGACGGTTTCAGGGGTGGCCGCGACGCGCGTCTCCACCTTGTCGGTTTCCGAGAGAACGGCGACCCGCATGCAACACCCCCCGTGCCGGGCGACCCTGGGGCGCCCATCGATATTGGAGTGAGCCGGGCGGGAGGCCCGGCCCCCGGTCGAACTTAGTAGAAAATCAGCGCCAGAAGCAGCAGGATCGCCACCGCGGCGGGAGCCTTGACTCCCACCGACGGCGACATCGCACCGACCGCGCCCGCTGCGAGCGACAGGATCACGCCGAAAATGGCCGTAAGCCACGCATGACGCACGCCGCCGACGGCCAGCGCCAGCACATGGCAGAGCACCACGACGCTGCCGATTTCAACGAAACGGATGAAGCCGCGATAGGTCGCTTCGTGCGAGCGAGCGTCCATATCCGGGCTGTAGCCCGCATATGGCGCGTGTTTGGTATCGGCCATGATCGATGCCCCATTCAGCATGACGTATTTGTGCTGCGTTTACCCCATGCGGGAAGGGGCCGCAATCTTGTCGGGCGGTTTTCCGGCGATTTATGGTCAAGGCTCGCTTAGCGAACGCCGAGAAACCGGCGCCATTGCGGCAGGCAGATTGTTTCGAAATCGTATTTCTGAAGCGCCCGGGCCCGCGCGGTTTTTGCCATCGCGGCCGATTGCTCCTTGTTTTCAAGGGTCTCGCGAACTCTCCCCGCCAGCGCCTTGGGGTCGAAAAACGGAAACAAGCGCCCATTCACCCCGTCTTCGATGACCTCCCGCACCGGCGCGGTGTCGGACGCCACGATCCGGCATTCGAGGGCCATGGATTCGATCAGCGACCAGGACAGGACGAACGGGTAGGTCAGGTAGACATGGGCGGAGGAGAGCTGCAGCACCTTTACGAATTGCTCGTATGGAAGATGCCCCACCATGTGGACGCGGGACCAGTCGACGGGGCGGTCGATCTTCTCGCGGAAGACGTCGAACCAGGTCCGGCCGCCCGGCGCATTTCCGGAATAGCTCTTGCCCTTGCCCCCGACGATGACGACCTGGACTTTCGGGTCGATATCGAGAATGTCCGGAAGGCTGCGCAGCATGATGTGGGAGCCGCGCATGGGCTCGATGTTCCGGGTCACATAGGTGACCACCGGAAAATCCCGGCTGAGACGCGGCCCGTCCTTGCCCAGGCGGATCGTCACGGACGGATCGGGCCGCAGGCGCTGCGCGTCGATGCCGTCGTGGATCACCGCGATGCGATCGCGCAGGTAATCCGGAAACGTGTCGCGCTGGTACTCGGTCGGGGCGACGGACACGTCCGCCGCGTCGAAGGCGCCGAGCTGCATGGCGTTCTTGGCGCGCAGGCGCCACACCGTCTCGACGTTCTCGATCGGATAATCGGGATCGAAATCGAGGTCCTGGCCTTTGGCCGCGTAATAATACTCGAAATAGGCGACATGCCGGGCATTCGGCCAGACGTCCTTGAGAAACAGATTTTCGCCCCAGCCGGTATTCACCGCCACCACGTCCGGGTGGAAACCCTGCTCGGCGAGCCGCCTTGCGCAATGCGCCGCTCCATAGGCGCGGCGCAGGCGCGGGATGACCGGCGAATAGCGGTGCTGGTAGGGCTCGTCATCGGGCCCGTCAGCGGGCACATAGGAAAAGTACTTCACGCCCGGGACGCTGCATTGCTTCAGGGTGCCGATGCCGACGACCTCGTGCCCCTCCTTGACCAGCGCCGCCGCCATGCGGCCGAACTGTCCGGGAAAATTCTGGTGAACGAAGACGAATTTCATCGGCTGCCCCTGCCCTGACCATCAGGCATTTACGGCCAGAGGCGCGGCGATGCAACCTGATTACGTCGGAGCGGTCAGCCCTGCCTTGGTCAAGGCCTCCTGCTGGCGCAGCGCGAGGGATTCGAGCGAGAAGCGCTCGATCTCCGCCTCGAACAGCTGGTGGTAGTTCAGCTCCGCCCGGAGGTGCAAAAAGACGGCGCCGAGCCCGATGGCGGCGCGGTCCATGAATACGAATTCGCGCGGCACCGTCACGGGACCCTTCTCCTTGAGGGCCTTGTGGACCTCGAAGGCCTGCCGACGTCCGTATTCGCCGGGCTTGACGCCATCCGCCACCGTGCGCACCCGATCGTCGAGCAACGGCGCATAGATGAACCGCGCCCAGATATTCAGGATGTCGATGAGTTCTGCCGAGAGGTTCTTGAACCCCCAGGTCTCGTAGGCGTGCACGACCCGGTCGCGGTCGCCGGTCTGCAATCCGCGATAGAGATCGACCACGCCGCCGACGAAGCGCGGGTGGAAGATGCGCACGCAGCCGTAATCGAGCAGATTGATGCCCTGCGGCTCGCCCCCTTCCGAGAACACCGTGTAGTTGCCCAGATGCGGATCGCCGTGGATCACCGCCGCGTGGCTGAACGGATGCCACCACGCCTTGAACATCGCCACCGCGAGCCGGTTGCGAACCGCCACGTCGGCCTCCGCGAAGGTGAGGATCTTCTCGCCGTCGAGCCATTCGAGCGACAACAGGCGTTGGGTCGACAGATCGAGATGGATCCGCGGCACGCGAACCTGCTCCACATCGGCGAGCGCGTGGGCATAAAGAGCCGCGTGCTTCGCCTCGCGCGCATAATCGAGCTCCTCGCGCACCCTCTCGCCGATTTCCTTGGCGATTTCCCGCGTGTCGATGGCGGGATTCATGCGCCGATGCAGCGAGAACACGAATTCGAGTTGCTGCAGGTCGGCTTCCACGGCCGATTGCATATCGGGATACTGCAATTTGCAGGCAAGCTCCGCCCCATCCAGCGTGGTCGCGCGGTGCACTTGTCCGAGGGACGCCGCGGCGGCGGGATTGAGATCGAACGAGCCGAAGCGCTCCCGCCAGTTGGCGCCGAGCTCCGCCTGCATCCGCCGCTTCACGAAAGCCGCGCCCATGGGCGGTGCTTCGCTCTGGAGCTTCTGCAGTTCCGCCGCATATTCGGGCGGCACCAGATCCGGGATGGTGGCCAGCAGTTGCGCCACCTTCATTATCGGCCCCTTGAGGCCGCCCAGGGCCTGCGCCAGCGCCACGGCGTTCGACGCATCCTGCCCGTCGCGATTGAAAAGCCGGGCGCCGGCCATGCGGGCCGCGACGCCGCCCATGTTGGCGCCGACGCGGGCATAGCGCGCCGCGCGGGCGGAAAACCGATTCGCTTCCCGGTCGGGGCCAGACATCTAGGTGTTCTGCTCCATGGATTCGAGCTCGACGATCAAGCCCTCGATCATCGAAAGGCCGATCTGCCAGAATTTCGGATCGCGCGCATCGAGGCCGAAGGGCGCCAGCAATTCCGAATAATGCTTCGTTCCGCCCGCCGACAGGAGGGCGAAATATTTGTCGACGAAGCCCTCGTTCGCGCGCTCGTAAATACCGTAGAGGGAGTTCACGAGGCAATCGCCGAACGCATACGCGTAAACATAGAAAGGTGAATGAATGAAGTGCGGGATATAGGTCCAGAATGATTCGTATCCGGGACCGAGCCGGATCGACGGGCCGAGGCTCTCGTCCTGCACGGACATCCACAACTCGCAGAGCTTGTCGGATGTCAGCTCGCCGTTGCGGCGCTCGAGGTGCACTTTGCGCTCGAAGGCGTAGAAGGCGATCTGGCGCACGACCGTGTTGATCATGTCCTCGACTTTCGCTGCCAGCATCGCCTTGCGCTGGACCGGCTCCGTGGTCTGGTCGAGGAGTCGGCGGAAGGTCAGCATCTCGCCGAACACGCTCGCGGTCTCCGCCAGCGTCAGCGGCGTCGGTGCCATCAAGGCGCCGTTGGGTGCCGCCAGCACCTGATGGACACCGTGGCCGAGTTCATGCGCGAGCGTCATCACGTCCCGCGGCTTGCCCTGATAGTTCAGCAACACGTAAGGATGGGCCGACGGAACGGTGGGATGCGCGAAGGCGCCGGGCGATTTGCCCGGGCGCGTCGGCGCATCGATCCAGTTCTCGCTAAAGAAACGCCCGGCGATATCCGCCATTTTTGGCGAGAAATCCGCATAGGCCGACAGAACGGTGTCTTTCGCCTCGGTCCACGGGATGGTCCGCTGATCGACCTTGGGCAGAGGCGCGTTGCGATCCCAATGGTCGAGCTGGTCCTTGCCAAACCACCGCGCCTTCAGCTTGTAATAGCGGTGCGACAGGCGCGGATAGGCCTCCTGCACCGCCGCCACGAGCGCCTCCACGGTTTCGCGTTCGACGCGATTGGCGAGGTGGCGCGAATCGGCCACGTCCTCGAACCCGCGCCAGCGATCGGATATTTCCTTATCCTTCGCGAGCGTGTTGGTGATGAGCGTGAAGTTGCGCAGATTTGCCGTAAGCGTCTTGGCGAGGGCCTCGGAGGCGTCCTTGCGCACGGTCTCGTCGGAATCCTGCATCTTGTTCAGGGTCGGCTCGATGGCGAGCTCCTCGCCGCGCACATCGAACCGGAGCGACGCGATGGTCTCGTCGAAGAGGCGGTTCCAGGCGCCGCGGCCGGTCACCGACTTTTCATGAAAGAGCTGCTCGATCTTGTCGTCGAGCTGATACGGCTTGTCCTTGCGCAGATCCTCGATCCAAGGTCGGTAATGGGAGAGCGGCTCGCGCGCCACCGCCGTTTCGAGGACCGCGTCGTCGATGCGGTTCAGTTCCAGCCCGAAGAACAGCAGCTCGCTTGAAGCGGCCGTGAGGCGCTCCTGCACGTCGCCGTAGAATTTCGCCCGCACCGGGTCGGTGGTGTCCCCCGCATAGATGAGGCCCGCATAGGACATGAGGCGCCCGAGCAGATCCTCGACAGCCTCGTAGCGCTGGAGCGCCGCGAACATCTCATCCGCTCCCCCTTGCGAACGCGCCATCGCATCGAGCCTGCCGCGATAGGTGTCGGCGAACGCCTTGCACTCTGCCTCGGCTCTGGCGAGGTCGGCCTTGAGCGCCTCGCTCTCCATGCCGGGATACAGGTCCGCGAGATTCCATTCGGGCAAGGTCCCGAGTTCGACTTGCTGGGAGAGGGCGGCGGGGGTTTGGCGCAAAGGTGTGTCTTTCAGGATATTGGCGGAGCGTCGAATTCGTGAGATGGCGGAGCGGAGGATCACTCTGCCTCATATTGTCCGCCGCGGCCTCCGGATCAACCCGACACCCTCCGGCACGGCGCCGCCGGCTGTTAATCTTGCGTTTACGTTTTTTAAAAGACCATTGCGCTTTGGACTTCCTGCCTCGACGCCCTCCAGCGTTCTTTACGGGAAATTGATGGTGCGCAGCCTACATCACTGACCCGCGCGGCCGGTTGGCGCGTTAGCCTCGACGGTCCTTGCATGCACGTCGCGGCGTAGATTTGAGGAACGACGATGATTCGCAGCCTTCGCAAAACCGCACCCTTGCTGGGGCTCATCGGATCGGTCTCGATGTTCTCGCTCATGGCGATGGCTCAGGACATGCCATTGCGGCCGGATCAGGTCCCGGCGCTGATCGACCCCGCGCAGCCGTCCTTTTCCGATATCGCCCCGCCGCCCCCCGCCGTCGCAACCTTGCCGGAGCCGGCACCCGCGGCATCGGTGACCATCAATGCGGCCGACCTGGTGGCGCCCGCCCCCGCGATCGAGATCCCGCTCCCCGACAGCGCCTCGGCGCTCGCCGCAATTCAGGCCGATTGGCTCCGCCTCGCCGTGGAGGACCGGCTGGCGGACCCCGTGGCGATCCGGGAATTGGGCCTGACCAAATCCGAGCGCGACTCGGTCGCGGCCTTCTACGCTGCGAGCGAGACCCCCCTGGTCTGGGTCCGCGACGGGGTCTGGACGCCGGCTGCCAAATCGCTCGTGTCCCGCCTCAAGGCCGCCGACGAGGATGGCCTGGCGAGCAGCGACTACCCTCTGCCCGATCCCGGCCTCCCAAAGGATGCGGTCCCGGCCCAATGGGCGCACGCGGATCTGCGCCTTACAGCCTCGGCCATCCGCTATGCGCACGACGCCCGTGGCGGCCGCATCGAATTGTCGCGGATCTCGCCGCTGATCACCGCCAAGCTCGATCTGCCCAAGCCCGACGAGGTCCTGCGACAACTCTCGGGCGCGCCRGATGCCGGCGCGGCGCTCGCGGCCTATAACCCGCCGCATCAAACCTACGTCGTCCTGCGCAACGAACTGGCGAAATTGCGGGCGCACAGGCCCTCGCAGCCGACCGTGCGCGTGCCGAAGGGCCCAATCCTGCGGGTCGGAATGCAGGATCCGCGCGTGCCGCTCATCAGGGCCCATTTCAAACTGAAGCCGGGCAAGGATCAAAATCTCTACGACGAGAGTGTTGCGACCGCGGTCGCGGAATTCCAGAAGGCCAAGGGGCTGCCGACCAACGGCGTTCTGAACGCCCGCACCATCGCGGCCCTCTCGAGCCAGCCCCGCGCGGTGCTGGAAGGCGAACTGATTTCCAACATGGAGCGCTGGCGCTGGCTTCCGGCGGATCTCGGCGCGCGGCACATCATGGTGAACGTTCCCGAATATCGCCTGCGTCTGGTGGACGACGGCGATGTGGTGCGGGAGTCCCGCGTGATCGTCGGCAAGGAGAATTCGCAGACGCCGATCTTTTCCGAAGACATGAAATATCTGGTGGTGAACCCGTCATGGACGCTGCCGCCGTCCATCCTCAAGAAGGAGTTCCTGCCGGCACTCGCGGCCGATCCTGAATATGCCGCGCGCAAGGGCTATCGGATCGTCCGCAAGGGCAACCGGATTTCCGTGCAGCAGCCGCCCGGCGAACGCAACGCGCTCGGCCTGATCAAGTTCATGTTCCCCAACGACCACGCGGTCTATCTGCACGATACGCCCAACCGCACTCTGTTCTCGGCGGGAAAGCGCGCCTTGAGCCACGGCTGCGTGCGCGTCGATCAGCCGTTCGAGCTTGCGGAGGAGATCCTCGCGCAGGAGGACAAATGGTCCGAGAAGAGATTGCGCGGACTGGTCGGCAAGGGCGAGCGCTACGTGCACCTGCGCAGCCCCCTTCCCGTCCACCTGACCTATTTCACCCTGTCGATCGACGACCACGGCGCGCTGAAATCCTTCGATGACATCTACGGTTTCGACGGCAAGGTTCGCGCGGCCCTCGGCCTCTGACATCACCCTCGATCCGGATGCCCCCTGAGCGTCATGCTTGAGGAGGCCCGAAGCCCTGTCTCGGGGACGCATGCGTCCTGCTCTGACGAGGCCTCCGTCGAGATGCGGCGGCGCGGATGCTCCGGGTGAGCGTGCCGACAGGAAATTTTCCTTTTTCGCCGTTCACTTAACCGGGAGGTAACCGTCTTCGGCAAATATCCCTTCACTATAGGGATGCCGCCTCCGCAGCGGCACGCAAAGACGAGTATCACAGTGAGAGTATCGGGTTCGGGCCGCCCCGCGGTCGCGTCGAACATCTTCCGCCGCGCGGGCCTTTGCGTCGCGGCCATCCTGGCTGTTTTTGTGGGCGGTACGCGCGCGACGCAGGATGCCATCGCCAATGGCGATACGCGGACATTGAGCTTTTACCATAACAACACCCGCGAAACGCTGACCGTCACGTTTCGCCGCAACGGACAATACGATCCGCAGGCGCTGGAGCAGCTGAACTGGTTTCTCCGCGACTGGCGGCGGGAGGAGAAAACCCGCATGGACCCGCGCCTGTTCGACACGGTGTGGGAGGTCTATCGCGAAGTCGGATCGGAGGCTCCGGTCCGTGTGAATTCGGCCTACCGCTCGCCCAACACCAATGCGATGCTGCGCCGCCGTTCGAGCGCCGTCGCGAAGAACAGCCAGCACATGCTGGGCAAGGCGCTGGATTTCTATCTGCCCGACGTTCCGACCGAGCGTCTTCGCGCCATCGGCATGCGGCTGCAGAATGGCGGTGTCGGGTATTATCCCAACGCCTATACGCCGTTCGTCCATCTCGACGTAGGCAGCGTTCGCGCCTGGCCGCGGATGACGCGCGATCAGCTCGCGCGGATTTTCCCTGACGGCAAGACCGTTCACGTGCCCTCCGACGGCACGCCGTTCTCCCGCTACGAGGAAGCCCGCGCGGAGGTTCTCGCCAAGGGTGGGACGGTGGGCGGCTATTCGGCCGTGGCGGATGCGGACGAGGTGGTACCGACCCGCCGCAAGAGCTTCTGGGCGACCCTGTTCGGCGGGGCTGACGAGGACGAGGACGCGGAGGAGATCCGCGCCAATTCGCGGCCCGGGCGCAACCTCCTGGCGGGCGGCGGCCGCAATGCGTCGCCGCAGGAATATTACGCGAGCGATTCCAATTCGAGTGTCTATGCGGCCTTGGCGCAGAGCCGGTCTCCGGCGCCTTCCCGCCAGCTCACCCGCGCCGCCGTCATTCCGCAGCCGCGCGTCGAGGAACCGCCGGCTCCGGCCGTCGTCGCCGCCGTGGCGCCCGCCCTGCGGGAGGATATCAAGTCGCCGGCGCCGCTGCCGCCGACCCGGATCGCCGGCCTGCCGCAGACGGTCGAGACCTCGACCGGTCCGTCCCTGTCCTGGCAGCAGGGTCCCGGCGGGCTGGAGACGAGCGGGGGCAGAGACGTGGCGTTCGCGCCCATGCCGCCCCGGCGACCGGACGATGTGTCGATCACGTCGGGTCCTGTGATCGCCTATGCGCCGATCCCACCGGCCCGGCCGAGCGCACTGGCACAGAGCAACCCCATCCCCGTACCGGGCGTGCCTGAATTGCGCGGTCTGACCAGCGTGGTGGCGAGCCTCGAAGCGGTGCCGCCGCCGTTGCCGCCCGTAAGGCCCGTCGCCGCCATCACGGTCGCGTCGGCGGCGCCCCTGGACATGCCGATCACCGGCTCGACCGCGCCCGCGCGTCCGGCCGCTCGGGAGGAGATCGCCAAACCGGTCGTGCCCGCGAAAGTCGCGGAGGCCACCAAGGTCAAGGCTCCGATGACAGGCACCCGGGCGCTCATGACGGCCGGTCCCAGCCTCGCCATGGGTTTTTCCCAGACGCCGATGGGTGATCTCGCGACGAACCGCTTCACCGGCCCGGCGGTCAAGCCGCTGCCGGTCATTCGTTAGAAAAGCCGAGTTACATGAAAAAGGCGGGGTCATGCCCCGCCTTTTCGTATGTCCGGAACCGAATCGCCTCAGCCGGCCATCCCGAGCGCCTGCATGTAGAGTTCGAGAATCGCCTCTTCCTCCTGCCGCTCCGCGTAATCGCGCTTGCGGATGGAGATGATCTTGCGGATCACCTTGGTGTCGAAGCCGTTGCCCTTGGCTTCCGCGTACACGTCCTTGATGTCGCCCGCGATGCCGGCTTTCTCTTCCTCGAGGCGCTCCAGACGCTCGATGAACGCCTTGAGCTGATCGCCGGCAACCGATTCGGTTTGAAATGCTGCGTCGTCCATAAAAATAACCTTTGAGTGGTGGCGCTCGGCCGGAAGGGAAATCGGTTGGCGCCACGTCTAGAGCATGAGGCCGAAAATTGCGAAGCGGTTTTCGGGCGACATCATGCTCCAGAATCGAAAGCGATCATGTTTCACGAGTGGTGGGCAATTCGGCCCGAACTCAGCGTGATCTAAGCCGTCGGCTTCGATTCCTCAAAGGCTTTAAGTTGGGCCGCATCGGCCTCGGCCTGGTGACGTTCTTTCCACGTCTCGTAGGGCATTCCATAAATCCGCGTCCGGCTCTCCTCCTTGGAAAGCGGGACTCCGCGTTCATCCGCGGCCTCTTTCATCCAGTTCGCCAGACAGTTGCGGCAAAAGCCTGCGAGATTCATCAGATCGATGTTCTGCACATCCGGCCGGGCAGCAAGATGCGCCACCAGCTTGCGGAAGGCCGCGGCCTCGAGCTCCGTTCGGGTCTGGTCGTCCATGGCACTTATCCCCGTAATCCTCAGTGACGACGCAACCGGTCGCGGGTGCGGGTCGGCTGGATCTGCGGCGTTCTCAGCTCGGTTCGCCGGATCAAGGGTCCGAGGAGGCGGGCGAATCGCTCCGCCCATTCCTCGGCGCCCTCATCGCTGGCAATTACGTCCTGCCGGATCTCGATGAGTGCGTTGGCGAGGCCCCGATGAGTGGCGTGGCGGTCGATGGTGTCGCCCGCGAGCGCGCCGTCATAGGGTTCGTTATCGCCGACCACGAGCCCGGTTTCGGCCATGAGCCCCTCCAGGAGCGGCTTCGCAAAGCGCTCGTCCGCGTCCCAGAGAATGCCCACATGCCAGGGGCGAGGCCAGCCGCGCCAGCTCGGGGTGAAGCTGTGGATCGTCACGATCACCGGCGGATGGCCTGCCTTGAGGCCGTCCTGAATCGCCTGCGCAATCGCCACGTCGTAGGGATCGTAGAAGCGCTCGATTCGCCGCTGAATCTCGTCTTCGCCCAGGCCCTTGTTGCCGGGCACCACCGCGCCGTCGGACAATTGCATCACCAGCGTCGGGTCATCCCGGCCCCGGTTGGGATCGATCACCAGCCGGGAAAACCGGGTGAGGATGGCGGGCGCGCCGAGCCGGCGGGCAAGGGCGCGGGTGACGGCAGCGGCTCCGATGTCATACGCGATGTGACGTTCGAATTGGGCTTTCGGCAGACCGAGATCCGCCAGGTCGGCCGGGACTGCGTTGGAGGCATGGTCGCACAGCAGCAGCACGCCGGACGTCACCTCGCCGTCGATGCGCTCCAGCGGCCACGGCTCGACGAGCGGCGACCCGACCGATGGCCGGGGCGAGAGATCGGGGCGCGGGCGCGCAAGGGGTGCCGACATGATGGGAGACGGAGCCGATGAAAGGGGTTGTGAAAGAGCCTTAACGTGCCCTACGACAACTGACAACGCGACCGGACATCCCTGACCGGCCCCGGCCCTCGTCCTTCGAAATTTTTCCCATGTCCGCGACGCCGACGACCGACCGACTGGAATCACCCTTCGCGCCGGCCTTCGCGGCCTTGTGCGTCGGCGCCGTCGCCATGGGCATCTCGCCCATCTTCGTGCGCTTCGCCGCCGCCGATGTGGGTCCCTTCGCCAGCGCCTTCTGGCGCGTCGCTCTGTCCCTGCCGGTTGTCTATGTCTGGATGGTGCTGGAAGAGAAGCGTGCGCCCGCGAGCGCGCCTCGGCGCTCCTTTACGCGCGCCACGGTGCTGGCGGGTCTCGCGTTCTCGGGTGACCTGTTTTTCTGGCATCTCGCGATCCTCAACACCACTGTCGCCAACGCCACGTTCTTCGCCACGATCGCCCCGCTCTTCGTCATCCTGATCGTCTGGCTGGTGCTGAAGCAGCGGGTGTCCAAAGGCACCATCGTGGGACTTGTCCTTTGCC
>NZ_JBFUHH010000079.1:0-21248 GCF_056402495.1 Microvirga sp. P4_A5
CGATGAGATCGTGAAGATTGCTCCTCTCGATCTTCCCGTCATGATTCGCGGCGAGAGCGGCACCGGCAAGGAACTCGTCGCCCACTCGCTCCACCGTTTGAGCGGCCGCCGCGATGCCAAGCTCGTTATGGTGAACGCCGGGGCCCTGCCGACGAATCTCGTGGAATCGGAACTCTTCGGGTACGAGGCTGGCGCCTTTACCGGCGCGGACCGCAAAGGCCGGCGCGGAAAGTTCGAGCAGGCTGCGGGAGGGAGCATCTTCCTCGACGAGATCGGCGACATGCCGGTCGATGTACAGGTCAAGATCCTGCGCGTGTTGCAGGAGCGCACAGTCGAACGCATCGGCGGCGACCACCCGGTCGAGGTGGATTTCCGGCTCATCACGGCGACCAACAAGGATCTCCAGCAGTTGGTCGCCGAGCAGAAATTCCGCCTCGATCTCTATTACCGCGTATCGGCCATCTCGATCGAGGTGCCGCCCCTGCGCCGCAGGCTGGACGATATCCCTCTCCTCGTTTCCCATTTCCTGAACGATTTCGCGCAGCGCCATGCGGCTCCCATTCCCGAGGTCGACGACGATGCGTTATCGTATCTCATGGATCAGTCTTGGCCGGGCAACATCCGGCAATTGCGACATGAGATCGAGCGGGCGCTCGTCTTCGCGGAGAACGGACGCATCATCGCCGACACCTTCGCCAAGCATGGCGACTTTCCGCGCGCAGCGCCGGTGCCGGTTGTTTCGGCATCCTCATCAAATTCCGTCAATCCCACGTCTTCCCTCAAGGAGRCAGTCGAACAGGTCGAGATGAAACTTGTCCGTTCAGCTCTCGACCGCTATAACGGCAACAAGAAGCGCGTGGCTCAGGAGCTCGGGATTTCCCGCTCCTATCTCTATAAAATTCTTGGAGAGACGGAGGCGTAGCCGTCGCTGGCACGGCATGTGCATAGCTCTGCCTGAAAACATGTCCGACGGGTCTGTCGGATACAAAAGGCAGGGTGGACTTCGAGTTGGCTGATCTGGATCAACATTACGATCTTGTCGTCATCRGCGGCGGCTTTGCAGGGCTTACGGCAGCCGTACGCGCAAGCGAGCTCGGTCTTCGCGCCGTCGTTCTCGAGCGGGGTGAGGACGAGGTCTATGCCTGCAACAGCCGCCAATCCGGCGGCATCATGCATCTCGCCTTTCACGATCCGAACCGGCCGCCCGAAGAGCTTGCCGTCGTCATCGACCGCGTGACCGAAGGAAATGCGGACGAGAAGCTCGCCCTAGCCCTCGCCCATTCCGGTCGGCGGGCGATCCAATGGCTGCAGCATCATGGCGCGCGTTTCATGCGGTTCAATCCGCAGGAAGGTTATCGCTGGTGCATGGCCCCGCCGCGCTCTCTGCGAGCGGGTGCGGATTGGAAGGGGCGCGGTCCCGATGTGACGATGCAGCTTCTGGAGGAACGTCTGAAACAGCTCGGAGGCTCGCTTCGCAGAGGGACCGAGGTCGTGTCGCTCAGGATGCAGGACGGCCGGTGTATCGGAGCGTTGTCCCGGGGGGCAAACGGCACTGCCGAATGGTCGGCCACATGCGTACTTATCGCGGATGGCGGCTTCCAGGCGGATCGCGAACTGTACCAGCGCTATATCGGTCCCCACTTCGACCGGGTTTTTCAGCGCGGCCCGCGGACCGGAACCGGGGCGGGACTGCGCATGGCGCTCGAAGCAGGCGCGGCGATCACGGGAACGGATCGTTTCTATGGGCATCTTCTCTGTCGCGACGCCATTCACAACGACAATGTGTGGCCCTATCCCGAAGTGGACGCGGTTGCGACCGCGGGCATCGTCGTCGACGAGCGAGGCATCCGCGTGGCCGACGAGGGCAAGAGCGGTGTGCATCTGACCAACGAACTCGCGGCTTATGACCGAGACGAACAGCTCTTCGCGATTTTCGATGCTGCAATCTGGGAACAGCCCGGCAAGTCCGCGCGGATACCCGCTAATCCTCTGCTTGAGGAGGCCGGTGGAACGGTGGTGCGGGCGGAAAGCATCGCGGCTCTGGCCGAGAAGCTCGGAATGCCCGCACCGGAGTTGGAGCGGACTATCACGGCCTATAACGCCGCCCTGGCGGCGGGCAAGCTCGGTGAGCTTCCGGTTGCCCGTTCCAGCGCGATCAAGCCCTGGCCCATCATGCAGGCCCCCTTCATGGCCATTCCGGTCTGTCCAGGCATTACCTACACCATGGGCGGCATCGTCATCGATGAGATGTCCCAGGTGCTGCGAGAGGACGGACAACCCATCCCCGGCCTCCTGGCAGCCGGAGCGACGACGGGCGGGCTCGAGGGTGGGCGCAACACCGCTTATCTCGGCGGCCTCCTAAAAGCGGGCGCATTCGGTCTCATCGCCGCGGAGCGCGCCGCCGAGATCGTCGTAGCGAACGGCCGCAGCCGGAATGTGCTCCAACAGCAACCTGTGCCGTCGGCAGCCCCTTTGCCGCCTGCAACGTCATCGGCGGGTGGCTTGTCAAGTTTTCCCGCGCTTAAGCTGATCGCGCGATACGGCGTTCCGACCTCGCTCTTCCTCGGCACAGCCGTAGCGATCCTGGTGGCGTGGCTCGGTTGGAGCCTTATGGCAGGCCTCGCCATTCCTGTCGCCGTCATTGCCGGAGCGCTGACGGCCCTGATCGGCGTGAGCTATACCGAGCTCATCCGGCTCATCACGGAATTCCTGATGCCCGCCTCCGGTCCGTGACGAAACGGAGGCGTCTGTCCGCTGCCTTATGAAATGACTCCCGCGGCTGCCAACGACCGCAGTTTATCCGCATCATAGCCGAGCATTTCGGATAGCACTTGCTGCGTATGCTCGCCGAGGCGCGGTGGCGCGGAGCGAGGAACGTTCGACATCCCGTCGAGGCAGATGCCGGTTCCGACCTGCGGCACCGAACCACTCTCGGATTCCATGCGATAGAATAGGCCTCGGCGCAGCAATTCGGGATCTGCAGCCACCTCGTCCACTTGATTGATCGGACCTGCCGGGATGCGCGCTTCACCGAGAATTGCGAGCCATTGGGAACGCGACTTCGTTCGGAGGATCTCCGTGATGCGGTCCACGATCTCGGCTCGATGGGCCCGCCGCTTGGCATTGGACGCGTATCTCGGATCTTCGGCGACGTCCGGATGTCCGACCGCCCCCCAGAAGCGCTTCCAGATGTTGTCGTTTCCAAGTCCAAGGGTGATCGGCCGATCGGCCGTCTCGAAGGCCTGATAGATGGCAATCACACTATCCTTACCGCCGGAACGCCGAGGCACCTCACCGGATCCGAGATAAGGCACGATCCGGCACGTCAGGAAGCGCGTCATCGAGTCGATGAGCGCGATGTCGATGACGCGGCCCTTGCCGGTCCGGTTCCGATTATAGAGCGCCGACACCACGGCGAAGGCAGCATCCTGCCCTGCCAGCATGTCGGCGGCCGGCGTGCCGACCTTCTGCGGCTCGCTGTCGGAATCGCCGGTCAGGTCCATGACGCCGGAATACCCCTCGGCGATCAGATCGTAGGAAGGCCAATTCGCGCGCTTGCCGTCGAGGCCGAAGCCGGTAATCGAGACGTAGATCAAATCCGGCTTGATTGTGGACAGGGATTGCGCATCGAGTCCCAGTTTTGCGGCCACACGTGGAGGCTGATTCAGAATCACGACATCGCAGTTCGACACGAGGTCCCGCAGAACCTCCTTCCCGGCGGGATCGGTGTGATTTAGGCACAAGCTCTTCTTGTTCCGGTTTACACTCAGGAACCAGAGCGACTCGTCGCGCAGGAACGGTGGGCCCCATGCGCGCGAATCGTCTCCTGCTCCAGGACGCTCGATCTTGAGAACGTTCGCGCCCATGTCTGAGAGCAGCATCGTTGCAAACGGGCCTGCAACAGATGTGGTCAGGTCCAGAACCTTGACGCCCTCCAGGAGATCGAAACCTTTTCCTGGCTTCACTTCCGGGAGAGTGTCAACGGGCAAGCCTTGTGGGGTCTCTTTTTGCGCAATGTTCATAACGGGCCTCGGTTATCCCAGTCAGAGCAGCAATGGCCGTGCCAGGAACCGAGATGAATCGCGAATCTTTGATGAAGGCGCGTATTGAATGGTGGATTGAACCATTATAGGCGCAATCCGACGAGGCGGACTGTCGCGCTAGGTTTCCGGCGGAGCTTCGCGCGGATCGGTCATGGTCGATTGCGATAAAAACCTGTCCTCCATTACAACAATTTCCGCACGCGGTGTCCGCTCAGAGGACATTCATGGCTCGGCCATGTCGCGAAATCTGCATGTCGACGGCCTCATCCTTACCATGATACGGCCCACCCGTGGCGATCCGACAATTGGGAAGTTCAACAGTATCAGGACGATCGAACCACGGCTCGCCGTTCCGGCTATCGGGTCGTGCGGAGATATAACCGGAGACCGAGCGCATTCGTGAAGAGTGAGATGGAAGTGTGGGTCGCCTTGCGAGCGGTGAGCGAAGCAATCGTGGTGCCTCATCGCGCGCGGCGACCCCATTCGCAAACGCGCTAGTTACTCCAAAGGTGCTTTACGACCTTAGCCTCCTCAAGCACGAAGGAGCGCATGCCATCGGCCGTGCTGGGATATGGCACGAGACCGATCCGCCCTAGGCCTTGTACGACGGCCGGATCCTGAGATACGGCCGCAATCGAACGCTCCCACGTCAAGACAATTTCGGGTGCAAGATTTGCCGGGCCGGAGAAGCCGATCCATTGGAGGACGATCAAATCAGGAAGGCCCGCTTCGGCAGTCGTGGGGACATCTGGTATCGCAGGGAAGCGTTGAGGACCCGCTACGGCGAGAACACGCAGCTTGCCGGCGGATACGAGAGGCGCAATCGTGCCCCAGAAACCGACACCGACCTTCACATGTCCACCCGCGGTCAGGGTGATCGCTTCCGCGCCCCCCTTCACTTGCACAGGGCGAGTTCGCGTGTGCTCAATTCCCGCGTTCTGAAACAAGCGTCGGAAGGTCATATCGGTCGTTCCTGGCCCGGATGTCCAAGAAAACGCCGCCGGGTCGCGGTTGGCTGCGTCCACTGCATCAGCGAGGGTCTTAAACGGCGAATCCGCCGATACCACCAGCATCAGAGGGGTCTGCGCGCCGAGCGCCAAAAATGTCCGGTCCTGCAATTTGAATGGGAGGCTCTTCACGATGGTCTCGATCATCGAGCTGGAACCTGGTCCGTCCATGAGAATCGTGTGGCCGTCAGCCGCGCTGCGGACGACCTCCTCGACACCGGGGACTGTGTTCCCGCCGGGACGATTAATGACCTTTACAGGAACGGACCATCGAGCCTGCAACGCCTCTGCCAGGATGCGCGCGCCCAGATCCGTCGATCCTCCGGCCGCGAACGGAACAATGATTTCGACGGGCTTGGAAGGATAGGTTTGCTGCGCCTGGGAGGCTTGGGGGATCGCCATGACGCCCAAAGCCGCCGCGATCAATTTCAAAGCTCTTGCTAGTTGTCTCATGGTGTCCTCCTTATGAGTTTTATTCTGGTGTCGATCGCTATCCCAGCGCTTCTTCTTAAGGACGACTGGGCGGCCTATGGCATGGTGGCGGGCTGTTTCCCCTCCAGCAAATCAGATGCCAAACTCGATAATGCGGTCTCAACACAACTCACTCTTCGGCACAGTTCTTGCGCCTGACTCTTTGAGTTTGATCCATCAAATCACTCCCGCCGCAACATCCCTTATGGAGCCAATCGTGCCAGTCATCGACTTTCGTGTCCGCCCGCCGTTCAAGTCTTTCTGCGACATGGTCATGTATTCAAGCCCGGATCGCCGAAACCGGTTCACGCGGCAGCTTGGCTTCGAGCCGTCCGCCGCGGCCCAGGAGCAATCCGTCGATCTCATGCTTCGCGAGATGGAAGAGGCCGGCGTCGATATGGGGGTTGTGGTCGGCCGGAATTCCGGCTCGCTGGGCTCGGTCGACAACGAGACGGTGCTCGAGTTCACGAATGCCCATCTCGGCAAGTTCATTCCTGTAGCTTCCATCGACGTGACCAACCGCAAGAATGCGATTGCTCAGATCGACAGCGCGGTCGCCGCCGGCTTCAAGGCGATCAACATCGAGCCGGGCGCTTACGTAACTCCATTGCATACGGATGACCGCCGGCTTTACCCGATCTATGCCCATTGCGAAGATCGCAACCTCCCGCTCATCATCATGACGGGCGGCAACGCGGGACCCGACATCAGCTACACGACGCCGGTGACTCTCGATCGTGTGCTGACAGATTTTCCTTCTCTCCGGATCGTTTCCTCCCACGGCAACTGGCCATGGGTCCATGAGATTCTGCATGTCGCCTTCCGCCGCCCGAATCTCTACCTCTCGCCGGATATGTACCTGGTCAACATGCCGGGCATGGAAGACTACGTCCGCGCGGCCAACGGCTTTCTCTCCGACCGTTTCATCTATGCGAGCTCATATCCCTTCTGCCCCATCAAGGAGTACAAGGAGTGGTTCTGCAAACTCGACATCAGCCCTGAGAACCGGGAGAAGATCATGTACCGGAACGCGGCGGAGCTCCTCGGCATCGCGTAGGCGCGGTGGACCTCGGCACCTATAGGAAGCGGCGAAGCATGCACCGCACCGAAGCTCCATATGTCTTTTCCGCGAACAGCCTGTGCGCATGACCGCGACACTCGTGTCACCAACCTGGAGCAAGAGGCCGTTTTGCGGCCTTCGCACCCCTGGCGCACGGCTTGCATGGTACGAACCGGACAACCGGGCTTTCGTAGCCTTCGCAGAAAAGGAGCCGAACACCGTTGTCGCACTTATCGCTGCAATGTGCGGCTGAAACAGGCCCGCTACAAAGACGCATTTGGGAGTGAAGTATGAAAAAAATTGATGGAGTCCTGCTTGGGACGATGCTCGGAATTGCCGCGATGGCATCCTCCGCGATCGCTCAAGACAAGTTTCCGACCCGCGCCATCGAGATCATCGTCCCGTTCGCGGCCGGCGGATCGACGGATTTGGGAATGCGGGTGATCGCACCGGCTCTTGAGGCGAAATGGGGCGTGCCCGTTCGCATCATCAATAAGCCGGGCGGCAACACCGTCCCAGCGGTCACCGAGGTTATGAACGCCAATCCGGATGGTTATACCGTTCTCGCCGATGGTCCTCCCCAGAGCTCGATGCTCGACACCGTCGTAAAGACGCTACCTTTCGATCCGATGGGACGAACGTTCATCGCAATGGCTGCCTATACGCCGATGAAGTTCGTCGTTCCGGCGGATTCACCGTTCAAGTCTCTTAAGGATGCCGCGGAAGCCGCTCGCAAAAACCCGACGAGCTTTACCTGGACGTCGCTCGGTGGAGCCGGCGCGCAGGACATGGCCAATCGCCAGTTCTTCAAAGCCATCGGCGTCAATGTGGCGCAAACCCGCCCGATCCAGCTGAAGGGCGGATCGGAAGCGATCACCATGACGGCTGGCGGCCATGTGATGATGGGCGTCGGATCCTATAGCTCCATCGCCGCTCCCTTGGCCGCGAACAAGCTTCGCGTCCTCGCCGTCGCTTCTCCCGAGAGATGGCCGACCCTGCCGGATACGCCCACTGCAAAGGAAGAAGGTTTCTCGACCATCGAAACCCTTTACTGGATCGGCCTGTCCGGTCCGCCCAAGCTTCCGGAATCCATCGCGCGGGCCTACGACCAGGCACTTCGCGAGGTCACGAGCGACCCGAAGGTCATCGAAGGTTTGCTAAAGGTCGGACTCCTGCCGCTTTATGCAAACAGCAAAGGCATGATTGAGCGGGTGCAGCGGGAGCGTACGGAAACGCAAGACCTCTGGTCGCGTTGATTGTTTCAGACTTTGGCGACATAAAAGGAGGCGGTTTGCGCCTCCTTTTTTGTCTCCGCGAGCCATCACCGCGTCTTCAACATGGTATTCCGGACATGAGAAGCCGGCGCATGCTCTCTTCGCCTGCGCCGGCCATTGGTTTCTCAGAGGCTGGAGACCCTTCGAGATCTGCTCAAAACAGCAAGAAGCGCCGTAGCCAGTTTAACCCTCTTTGCGCCAGTAACGCGTGTAGACATTGGCGATATCCACTGCACCGGATGGCAGCTTCATTCGGCCCCAGGCCAGATCCGAAAGGCCGCAGGGCGTCGAGAGTTCAATGACGGCATAGAAATGGTTGTTGCTTCCGGCCCTGGACTGGAACAAACGTGACTGCAGTACGTCCTTGCGCTCGCTCGTGAGCGCATCGACGGCGGCTTGCAACGCATCAGCATCGCTGTCCACAACATCGTGAAAACGCAGCACTGCCAACCTGAGCGGCGACCCGCTCGCTCCGGTTCCTTTAGGTCCGGGCAGCACCTGCTCCGCTTCGGTTCGCGTCCAGCCTCGGACTTTGGAGATGACTCTCTTGGACCAGGGGGAGAAATTGGCTCCAGCCACCGAGCGGTAGGCTTCGCTATTCAATACATCGAGGGAATCGACATCATACATGGCCATATAGCGCGGCCAGCCTTCCAGGCAGACATAGCGCTGCAGGCTGTTAAAGCCATTGATCGCGGCGCGTTCGGGAACGTGCTCCATGTCGTACCAGTCGTGAAATTCCTGCTCGTCCCCTTCGGGAGGATCCAGCATCACCATGAGAATGGCGGACGTTCGAGTATCGTCGTTGCTCATCTTTCCAGACTTCACTTTCTATTCGGGTAGGTTCAACGGAATCAGAAGATGTCCGAGCGTTCGTACTGAACAGGCCATTTCGGCGGCGCGCGCAGGCGCTTCGCTGCGAAGATCGGCCAATAAGGTTCGGCGAGAAGTGAGCGGCCGAGAATGATCAGATCGGCTTGCCCGTTGGCGAGAACCTGCTCGCAGAGATCCGGGCTGTGCAGCAGTCCGACCGCACCGGTCGGCAGGCCCGTCTTACGCAAAGCCTCGGAGAGGGGAATCTGATAGCCGGGATGGATGGCGATCTGCTGCCGCGGGTCGTTGCCGCCGGACGAGCAATCCACCAGATCCACGTGTCCGTCCTCTTTCATGATCCGCGCGAGTTCGATGCTCTGGTCGAGATCCCAACCGCCCTCGACCCAATCAGACGCGCTCAGGCGGACGAAGAGAGGAAGATCGTCCGGCCATTCGGACCGCACGGCCGCAATGGTCTCCCTGAGTAGCCGGATCCTGTTTTCGAAGCTCCCGCCGTACCGGTCCGTACGCTGATTGCTGAGGGGAGACAGGAACTGGTGGAGCAGGTAGCCGTGGGCAGCATGGATTTCGACGATCTTGAAGCCCGCCTTGCGCGCCCGCATCGTCGACGCGACCATCGCTTCCGTAACCTGCTCGATGTCCGCATCCGTCATGGCTTTCGGCGTGGGATATCCTTTCGCGAAGGGGATCGCACTGGGCGCTATCACTTCCCAAGCGCCCTCCTCCTCTGTCAGAGGCCTTGATCCCAGCCAAGGCTGCGTCGTCCCTGCCTTGCGCCCGGCATGCCCGAGCTGGATGCCGGGGACGGCGCCCTGACGCTCCACGAAACGGGCAATCCGCGCAAAGGCGTCGGACTGTTCATCGTTCCACAATCCGAGGCAGTGAGGCGTAATGCGGCCTCGCGGCTCAATATGCGTAGCCTCCGTAAAGACGATGCCCGTTCCGCCCACGGCACGGGAGCCGAGATGAACGAAGTGCCAGTCGTCGGGAAGACCGTCCGTCGCGCAATATTGGCACATCGGCGACAGCGCGATGCGGTTGCGCGCGGTCACGGACCGGAACGTGATCGGCCGCAACAGGCGAGGATTCCGATCGCGCTGCAGGATGCGTCTCTCATTCTCGCTCAATCGTCACTCTCCCAGGAATTGCGGATCGGTCTTCGACGAAAACCGTTTCGTTCGGACCTTCCGCCAAGATCACCGCAATCACTGTGCCATACGGAGGAGTGGGCTCGCCGGTATGCTCGCGACCGCGTCATGTTTGCCGAAGCGACAATGTGTCTGCGAGCGAGGCATCTGGACGAGAGCCGACACGAGCCGGAACAGAATGCCGGAGTGGCACGCCATTTGCCTTTCCCAATCTGTACAATCGCATTCGGCGGTTGGCGCGGCGCATAGCCGTTCGTTCAACGAAGAATAATGGTGATGTCCGTGTCGGCTTACCTGTATCTGGCCCTTCTCGAAGTTCCATCAGAGATCGAAGATGAGTTCAACGAACTTTATGACACCGGCTACGTTCCGAATCTCCTGAAGGTGCCTGGCGTCCGAAGTGGAGCACGCTACCGGCTCGAATGGTCGGACAATAAGGATATGCCGGAATATCTTGCTACATACGAAGTCGACTCTCCCGACGTTCCCCACTCGGCAGAATGGAAGTATGCATCGGTCAAGTGCGGCTGGGCCGAGAGAATTCGGCCTCACCTCAAAGTACGCCGGCACGGTATGTTCCGCCGTCTGCCCAACGCCTGAGCGTCCCTTTTCGATTGGCATATTCATGACGATATCCTCCCCACCAGGTGCTGCAGATCAATCCGCGCGCCGGCCTCTTTCGGGCTTGCGCGTGATCGACGCTGCCACTTTTCTTGCGGGTCCCTTCAGCGCGACGCTCCTCAGCGAGTTCGGCGCCGAAGTCATCAAAGTCGAACAGCCGGGCATTGGCGATCCCCTGCGACGCTTCGGCACGATGACCGATGCGGGCCACTCCCTGAACTGGGCAAACGAGTCCCGAAACAAGAAGCCGATCACCCTCGATCTACGGACACCTGAAGGTGCCGACATCCTCAAGCAGCTTGTCGCGGTCTCCGACATTCTCGTGGAGAATTACCGCCCGGGAACGTTCGAGAAATGGGGGCTGGGCTACGACGTTCTAAAGGAAATCAACCCTCGTCTCGTAATGCTGCGGCTCAGCGCTTTCGGACAGACGGGCCCCAACAAGGACCTGCCCGGCTTCGCACGGATTGCGCATGCCTTCAGCGGCCTCAGCCTGTGCTGCGGCGAGCCGGAACGCCCGCCGGTCACACCGGGCGCCAGCACGCTCGCCGACTACGCTTCCGGGGTATGGGGCGCCTTTGCCATCATGGTCGCGCTTGCCGCTCGGGCTGCATCCGGGCGTGGTCAATGCATTGATCTTGCGCTCTATCAGGCGACCTTCCGCTACATGGACGAGATGGTTCCAGCCTATGCCAGAACCGGCCAGATCCGCGAGCGCATGGGAGCGCAGACGCACAACCTCATCCCGCACGGCCATTTCAGGAGTTCCGACGACCGCTGGCTCGCTGTGACCTGCTCGAGCGACAAGATGTTCGAGCGACTGGCGACGATGATCGAAGACGAGATTCTCCGCGATCCGAACTTCGCGCGAGTTTCCGGTCGTCTTGCCGCGCGGGAGACGATCAACCGCGTCGTGATCGACTGGATCGGATCCAGAACCGCCCAGGACGTTCAGGCCGAG
The DNA here is from genome assembly GCF_056402495.1 of Microvirga sp. P4_A5. Classification (NCBI taxonomy): domain Bacteria; kingdom Pseudomonadati; phylum Pseudomonadota; class Alphaproteobacteria; order Hyphomicrobiales; family Methylobacteriaceae; genus Microvirga; species Microvirga sp. P4_A5. The sequence continues at coordinate 11,420 of NZ_JBFUHH010000079.1, forward strand.
TGCGACCGCTTCGACGTGCCGTGCAGCCTGCTTTACAGCGTCGCCGATATTTTCGAGGACCCTCACTACGCCGCGCGCGGCGACCTTCTGGAAATGGACGACGCCGTCAATGGCCGCACCGTCGTGCCAGCTCCGTTCCCCAAGATGTCCGATGCGGAAGGCCTGGTCGAACATCTCGGCCTTCCGCTCGGCGCCTGCAACGATGACATCTTTGAAGGACTCCTCAAGCTTGAGCCTTCGCACATCGCTTCGCTGAAGCAGAGAGGAATTATCTGAACATGAACGTGAACGTCCGAACTGCCCATTCCCGGCAAACTGCAACCCTTCCTCTCGAAGGCGTCACCGTTCTCGATCTCAGTCGACATCTTCCCGGGCCCTGGTGCACACAATACCTGGCCGATCTCGGAGCGACCGTAATCAAGCTGGAGCATCTCGGCGTCGGCGATCCCAGCCGGTACAATCCCCCGCGCTATAAACGCGACAGCGTCTACTTTCACGCTGTCAATTCCGGGAAACGGTCGATGTGCATAGACCTCTCCCGGCCCGGTTCGGAGCCGGTCAAGCGTCGGCTGCTCGAGCGCACGGACATCGTGGTTGAATCCTTCCGTCCTGGAGGAGCGGCGAAGCTGGGCGTCGGCTACGAGCAGGCGAAAGCGCTCAATCCGAAGGTGATCTATTGCTCGATCTCCGGGTTTGGCCAGACGGGTCCCTACGCGCACGCGCCCGGACACGATTTGGCCATTCAAAGCCTCACTGGCCTGCTGGGCGGATCCTTCACGCCTGGACAAGCACCCTCCAATCCGCCGTTCCATGCCGCGGATTACGCCGGCGGCGCGACGGCGGTGATCGGCATTCTCTCCGCCTATCTGGGCATGCTGCGGTCAGGGGCGGGCAAGCTCGTGGACATTGCGATGTACGACTCCGTAATGTCGATGCTGGAGATCAGATTGTCGAGCGCCATGGGGCGGGCAGCAGGAATCGCGGACAATCGCGAGATTGAAGTCTGGGGAAGCAATCCGCGCTACCGCTGCTATGCGACGCGCGACGGAAAAGCGGTCACGGTCGGATTGTTGGAATCCTCCATCTGGTCTAAATTCTGCAAGGCCATCGGCCGTCCGGACCTGATCGTGAGCGAGGAGCGTCTCGAAGACCGTCTTACCTCCCATGGAGGCAATAGTGAACGCTTTCGCGAGGCCCTAGTGGAATATTGCGCGTCCAAGGACCGCGATGCAATCGTGGAGGAAATGCGCGCCCTCGGGATTCCGATTACGCCCGTTCTCGATCAGGACGAGGCGATCTCCTCGGACATCGCCGCGTCACGGGCCATTCTGACCCGGGTGCCGGATTCGACTGAAGGCGACGTGATGCATCTTGCCAATCCCCTCCAGCATTCAGGCCTCGTCGGTCACCGCACGAGCGGCCCCGCTCTCGGTGCCGACACCCGTGATGTCTTGTCTGATCTGTCCTTTACGACCGAGGAGATCCGTATGCTGCAGGACGAAGGCGTGATCTGACGCATCCGGCAGGGTTTGAACCGCTCCGCGACATAGCCGGCTGGTCCGTGCGCCGGGGCTCGGACAGCGCATGGTCATCCGTCCCGGTGCTTCCCGCAAAATTCCGGGCATGTTTTCCGTTGAAAAACTTTTCTTTCGTGTCCTCCGCGCAGACAGGGATGGACATATTGTCTGCCGTTAGTCTGGAGAACCTCGGTGTCGCGCCGCAGGCATTCGATTTTCCCCAATGAAAACAAGATCGATGCGGCTCGGCACGGTTATTGCTTTACCGGCAATAGGGAAGAAACAAGCAGGGGGATCGCAATGCCGAAAACGGCCGGTTCGCAGCACGACCATTTTCTTGAATTCGCCAAGCTATTCTTAAACGGTGTTTACCGAGCGCCAGAGTGTACCGTTGGCGGGGCGCTCCGGAGGACGGCGCCATGAGGTCGGCGCAGTATGTGGAACTGCGCCAGGGTCAGTCTCTGATCATGGCTCCGCAGGTTCTTCAGTCCATCAAGCTTCTGCAATATTCCTACACGGAGCTGGTCGCGTATCTGGAAGCCGAGCTCGACCGGAATCCGTTTCTTCAGCGAAGTGTCGCCAAGGCCCCTGAATCACCCCTCAGCCCGGCCATGCCGAGTTTCACTCAGCGGGACAGAACCGCGAGGAATGACAGTGCATCGCCCGGCATCGAGGCGGCTCTCGCGCATGTGGAAAGCCTCGCCGACCATCTCGAGGAACAGCTTGCACTAACGTCAGCGGATTCTCCGACAAGGGACACCGTGCTGCATCTAATTCACAGCCTGAACGACGCCGGATACCTAACGGACCGGATCGAGGACATCGCGGAGCGGTTGGGAGCAACGCAGAATCATATCCTGGACGCCCTCGAGCTGATCCAGGGGTTCGATCCGATCGGCGTGGGAGCACGGGATCTCGCGGAATGCCTTTCGCTTCAATTGCGAGACAAGAGACGCCTCGATCCTGCGATGAGTGCTCTTCTGACCCGGCTGGATCTCGTGGCAACGCAGGACATTCAAGCACTGTGCCGGCTATGCCAAGTGGATAGCGAAGATATCACGGAGATGCTCGCGGAGATCCGCCAACTCAATCCCAAACCGGGATTGTCATTCGGCAGCCCCCGGATCGATGTGCTCGTTCCCGATGTGCAGGTTCGCCCCACACCCGATGGTGAGTTCCTTGTGGAGCTCAATCCGGACACGCTGCCGAAGGTTCTGCTCGATCAGAGCTATTATGCCTATGTGGCACAGTCGGCCAAGTGCGAGAAAGACAAGGCTTTCCTGTCGAACTGTATTCAGAATGCTCATTGGCTCACGCGCAGCCTGGATCAGAGAGCCAACACCATCCTGAAGGTGGCCACGGAAATCGTCCGTCAGCAACAAGACTTCTTCAGCAAGGGAGTGGCGTTCCTGCGTCCGCTGATCCTCAAAAATGTGGCCGAAGCCATCGGCATGCATGAATCGACCGTGTCGCGCGTCGTCGGCAACAAGGCCATCGGCACGGCGCAGGGGATTTTTGCGATGAAGTATTTCTTCAACGCGGCTATCGGCGAAGCGGGACATTCCTCGGAGGCCGTGCGCCACCGGATCAAGCGGCTTGTCGAGGAGGAAGACCCGCACGATGTCCTGTCGGACGACGCGATCATGCGCAAGCTGAAGAGCGAAGGCATCGATGTCGCCCGTCGAACGGTTGCCAAATATCGACAGGCCCTGCGCATCACCTCGTCCGCCGATCGCCGAAAGAAATCAGCCTCCGGATGGCGAAGCTCTCAATCCCTCAAGAGAATGGACGCGGGTGCCACAGCGTAAATATTTCCACCCGAGGATGCCGGGCCGTATACCGCGAGCGGCATTGCCAGGCATGCTCGGGTGCGTCGAAGCACGAAAGGCGCAGGTCTGCCTACGAGATGTGCGTTCGTACACATGATATCCGGGCAGGGCATTGAATCACGTGACGATGTGAAGCGCGCCGTTCTGTTCGTAATGCTCTCGGCACTAGTACTGCCGATCGTCAATGCCTGCGCGAAATATCTGCAGGACTACTCGGTCATCCAGATCACTTGGGCGCGATATGCCGGCCACTTTATTCTGATGCTCGCCATATTCGCGCCGAGAAGCGGGCTCGGCCTCCTCCGCTCCACACGGCTGCCGATGCAACTGACCCGGTCCAGTCTGCATTGCATCGCGGCCATGATGGTCTTTTACGCCATCGCCTATGTGTCGCTGCCGACCGCCACGGTGATCAGCTTTTCGGCACCCCTCATTGTAACCGCGCTCGCTCCCTTCGTCCTCGGTGAAAAAGTCACCCTCAGCCGCTCGCTTGCGGTCGGCGCAGGCTTTGTCGGCGCCTGCGTCGTCGCTGGTTCCGGAGTTGGTGGCACGGCATGGGCCATTGGAGTGCTGTTCCTCAACGCGACGATCATTGCCGTTGTTCAACTCATGTCGCGAAAGCTGGCTCAGCACGACGGAGCAGCCACATCGAACACTTACATGGTTCTCGTCGGGTTTTTGATGATGAGCGTGTTGTTGCCTCTCGAATGGCGAATGCCCGCAAGCACGTTCGATGCCCTCGCCTTCGTCGGCATCGGAGTTTCAGGCGGAGTGGGTCACTATCTTCTTATCCGGGGATTCGAGCTTGCACCCGCGGCATTCGTCTCGCCGTTCACCTACGGACAGATCGTGGGTGCGACTTTGATCAGCTACGTCGTCTTCGGACAATTGCCCGATGCCTGGACATGGGTCGGAACGGCCATCATCGTCGCAAGTGGGCTATTCATCTTTTACAATGAACGTTCCTCAAAGCCAAAAAGCGCCTGATTCAAGCGTTGAATGTCGGCTGCCGCGCATGTTCCACGCTGTCATTCCCGCGCAGGCGGGAAGCCATAAACACTGACGGTGGCCGATATCCACGTCGAACCGTGATCGGCGAAGGCGGAGGCGATGACCTTCTGGCCGCGGTCGTGCCCGTCCTGACCCATCTTGGCGACGAGGATACGCGGGCGGCGTCCGTCGTCATGCTCGAACTGTTCCACCAAGTGACGTAGTTTCTCGAACGGGAAGGACCTTCCGCCTAAATCGTTGAAATAATGATCTGAGCGAGAGGATTTGAACCTCCGACCCCTAGTCCCTCAGACGCCCCAAATGGCGTTTCACACGATTTCAGACTAGTTCATAACTCCTCGTACCCTATTGATTCAACCGGTCTTTTGCGCTCAAGTGCTTTCATGAGATTTCAGACACATTCACTTTTCTGAACCCTCATTGAACCCACAAATGCTCGAAAAGACTAATGCTTCGAGTGACTAGAGGTCGTGGACATGCCCGTCGTTTTGATGACCAGCGCCTTCACCAAGGCACTCGATTTTCCCGCTACGGGCTCAATCGAATTCTGGGACAGTAAGACGACTGGCCTCTGCCTCAGAGCCTTCGCCACGGGAAAAGCAACATGGTCGTTTCGGTACCGACCTAGGACGGGCAAATCCTACGAGCGAGTCACCCTCGGCACGCTCGCCGATCTGACTTTGGCCGACGCCCGGGAGCGCGCCGCCCGGTTACGCGTCGAGGTGACAGACGGAGGCGACCCGCAGCTCACAAGGCGCCAGAAGAAGCGTGCAGCGCTCAACGTCTTCACGTTTGATCGCCTGGCTGAGCAGTATCTGACCGAGTACGCCAAGCCCAATAAGTCGTCCTGGCGTATGGACGAGCTGTATCTGAAGCGCCCTCGAGGGGAATTCGGCGACAAGCCGGCCGCGGAGGTCACCCGACGCGAGATCATCGCCCTGTTGGACCGGATCAAGGAAACCGCGCCTGTCAGCGCGAACCGGATCCAAACCGTCCTAGGAGGCGTGTTCAACTGGGCCGTCGAGGGCGAACTCATCCCCGCCAATCCGATCGCTCGCATGAAAAAGCGAGCCAAGGAGACGCCTAAGGACCGGACCTTGAACGATGCCGAGATCAAGGTCTTGTGGAAGGCCCTCGAGACACCCCAAGGGGTCACCGAGGACGTTGCCGATGCCCTTCGCTTCTTGTTGCTGACAGGGCAGCGACCCGGCGAGGTCGCCGGGGTGGCCCGGAACGAGCTCTTGGTCCTCGATAGATCAAAGGACGCACGTTGGGAGATCCCGGCCGCGCGCATGAAGGCCCGCCGCCCTCATGTGGTCCCCCTCGCCCCGATGGCCCGGGAAATCCTCACCACCGCGATTAAGCGTCGTGAGACAGACGGAGATAGCGACAGCGTGTTCGCCTCGCGATTTGTAAGCCGTGACACCCTCGCTCGCCACACACTCTCACAAGGCCTTCGCAGATTGGTCGAGCGCCTCGAGAAGGATGGTCCGGAGAAAGAGGCGGTCAAATCGCTTCAGGATGACCCTCCCACTCCTCACGACTTTCGCCGCACGGTTGGGACCGGATTGTCGCTTTTGGGCATCCCCAGAGAGGACCGAAAGGCCGTTCTCGGCCACGTCGAGGGGGACGTTCACGGTGTGCACTACGACAGGTACGAGCGCCTCCGGGAAAAGCGGATCGCGCTCGAGGCTTGGGAGCGCCATCTTGGGCGGGTAGTCGGTCGCACATCAGAAACAGGGCAGGTTTTGCCAATTCGGAGGACTATCAAGTGACGGCCACTTCAACGAAGCGATCTTCGAAGATCGCAGAACAGAGGCCGAATGTGGAGAACAACCCGCATGCGTTACCGGCGTGGTTGGAGCCAATCCGGGAAGCTGGCCAAGTCTATCGGTCCCAATTGGATGGAAGAATTGCCTCATATAGCTTTACCAAAGGACGCCGCAAGCGCCTCGAGCGAATGAAAGTCTTGGCGACCGAGTTGCGTGCGTTGCTTAAGGAAGACGACTTCGCGATTGTTGGAACTTTCTCTGAAGGTATGGCGAACTTACTGGATGAGAGCGACGGTTCGAGCGTTCTCAAGGACGTTGTCGACAGCATTTCGAAGGAACTATCGGAAAATCCCATAGTTCGCGGACGCCCCCCGAAAGAGGATCGGCGTCATTTTTGGACAATTTGCGCACTTTGTTATGAGAAGGGAACGGGACGACCCGCAGCAACTTCAAAGGACCCGATAACAGATCGAATCTTCGGCCGCTTTGTTGATTTCATTCAACAGGCACACCTGATTCTTGCCCCAAAGGACGAACAGCCGACCCCAGCAATGATCGACGAGTTTGTTGATTGGTTCAAAGCTAACCGATCGGGGGATAAAATACGAATTGAGGAAGCATTTTTGGCCCTTAGGCACAACGGTCGGTAATGAATACTCATTGTGTCGCTCAACGAATGGAGACGACACATGCAAGACAAATTGCTTTTCCCTTCAGAGGTGCAGGAGATGACGCACCTCTCACAGCCAACAATCTATCGGCTTAGGCGCAAGAACAAKTTCCCCTCCCCCATCGTACTTGGCGAACGTCGGATCGCATACAAGGCATCTGAGATCCGGGAATGGCTCGATCAGCGTGAGAGGGTGGTTTCTAGTCCGCTTCCCCTCAAAGCAAAGTCCTCCCCGTCCGACGAAACGGCATAGGAGAGGGCAATGCAAACACTCCTCAAAGAGGCCGCTCCGGGAAAACCCGACGAATACCTCTCCACCGCCGCACTCGCCACGGTTCGGCCTTTCAGCGTCTCATGGCTTACCAAGCAGCGCGTCCATGGTAGCGACGGACCCCCGTTTGTCTCTATAGGTCGCCGGGTAGTCTACAGGTTGGCCGACGTTGACGCCTGGCTCACGGAGCGCACCCGCACCTCAAACCTCCCGCACCGCACGGAAGGTGCCCCATGAGCGTAAGCGTCGTGGAACTTCACCGCTCGCCGCTCGACGATGGTGCCTCTCTCTCTGTGTCTATGGTCGTCGCTGATCCGTTGCGACTCGACATTCGGATCCTTGAAGGCGGCGTGCCGACAGCAAACGGCATCACACTCGACGCCTCAGCGCTCCACGTTCTAGCGGAGGCGATCGTGGAGGCGGCGGCCCGCGTTGACAAAGCGGGAGCCGCAATGGCCGGGAGCGAACTTTAATGTCTGAGTTCCCGCGTGGGCCCGTCTCAGAAAAGGCCACTACTCTACTGAAGACTCGGCAGAGCACGTGTGATGACCTGCCGCTATTCGCAGCTGCAAAGGCGGCCCCCTCACCTGGTGGTACCCATCGCAAAGTTGAAAAGCCCCGACAGCCATCGCGCCGGAACGCTCGGCCAAGCGAAACGGAAATCGTCAGCAAGGTTCGCGCGTTGATGCCGGAAATTACCGGTGCCGACCTCGCGGAGGCAAAATTTGTTCTGGAGATGTGTGAGCGTCATCGCACGCTCCCGATCGGCTGCGTGAGGGTGGCAAAGGCGCTAATCCGCCGTACCGAGAGGCGACAGTCCAACCCATCTCCCGGACCGTGCAACAAGACCGCTGACATCGTCTTTCTCAAATTGTCACACAACCGCTTGCTAGTCTTGCAGGTAGTCGCGAAGGCAAGGTCCACAAGCGTGGAAAAACGGGGTGCGGTCCTTAATGCCGAGGCAAGGAGGCTGATGCGAATCGCCCGCGCCCGCGGCGAGCCCGCGTCGATCGCAGTTCCCGACGTTGCGTCATTTCTCCGCAAGGTTGAGCGCACAATCGCTGCCCTGCCGTCAGATCTTGGCCATGGCGGAGGGGCGGCATGACACGCGGTGCGTTCCAAGTCCTCGAATCGCAGCCTCCGGATGAAGTTGTGGGGAGCGACGTTGTAGCGGGCGTATCGGATGGTGCGGCCTCCTCTGGCCGCTCAAAGCCGCAGCAGGAAACAGCGCAATCTTTCGCAGCTCGTAAGAGCCGGTGGCTCATCCAGATAGCTCAAAATCGAAACCTATCAGCTTTGGCGGTGCGATTGGGAATCGTCCTTGCGGAACATATGAATAGGAGGATTGGCTATGCTTTCCCATCGGTCGAACGCCTGGCAACTCTCCTCAATTCGGACAGCAAGAACGTTCGCCGAGCGACGGCAGTCTTGGAGGAAGCCGGACATCTGACGGTCACTAGGAAAAGCCGTCCCGGCCGAAGCGCTGTGAACCATTATAGCTTCCGATACGTCGATCGCGCCTAGGAAACCCTCAAGAACTCCAGATGTTCGGTGATTTTCACGCAGCGCGTTAAAATTCGGACGACCGAGGGAGGCCAGGTTCAGCCCCTCAATCTTCCGCACCAAGATCATCGCGTCAAATCGCCAGGAGCTTGAAAGCTTCGGAGGCCTTTTCACCCGGGAAGTGAAAAGTGGTGGGCGCCAGGTACGGCATTCCTTCCAGCCTCACGGCTCTCGTCGACACCAGCCATGGCGCATGATCCGCCGGACGATCAAGTCAGATCTGACAGGGCCTTCACCACTTTGGAGGCGTTCACACCGCGAACACCCTCGCTTCTCGAAAGCTTGGGGGGTTATCGGCGGCGCCGATCAACTCAGGAACCAAAGGTGGCCGGCCAGGCACTTCCTTTTACCTCAACGAGGAACAATCGCTCGTCGTCTGTATGCTGTCCGCACCGACCGCGCAAATCCCGCGGACGATCACCGAGAATGAGGCGGAGTTGCTGTCGTTTGGAATTATCGCGTCTAGCGCGATTATTGCTTCTCGCGAAAAAACTCCCGCCAAATTGGGCGGCCCGGCCCGAGCTTGAGGAGTTTCGGAGGTTTGCACGCGGCGAATGCAAACTCAGTGCGCGGGTCGACGAGGGCGGTGGAGGATTCTTCCTTCATGCGCCGGAGCGTCATGTGGCTCTCGATAATCTGCTTACGGACGGCGGCGGCGTTCGGAGCGTTTGAGAGGGTGGAGATTACGAGGGCTTGGCCTTCATTGAGCCAGTATTCGTTCGTAGGGCGCCCTCTCCCACCAGAATGAATTTGCGCCACCGTGGCGGAAATTCCGTAGCTCTCGATCCCCGCCATCCGCTCAAATCTGATTGCGCCGAACCGCGCCGAATTGAAAAGTTTCGGACCAATTTCTTCGGCGAAGAACATGGTCGCCCTCGGTTCCGGAGCACTCGCGAAGTTACGGCTTTCCATCTCAACGAGGAATAGGCGCTCCTGATCTGCATGTTCTCCCGCACGACCGCGCCAAACAAGTGCGTGCAGATATTTCCCGCAAACGCCGAACGGTTACGCCTTCCGTCATTGTCGAATCGAGCCAACCGCGCCGATCGAGCAATGGTTGGATAGCCGAGCGAACTTAGTTCGCGCCTTGCGCATTCTCCGTAAAAAAAGAGGGGCATAGGCGCCCCCCTTTCTGAGCCAAAAAGGGGGGCCTACACTACCCCCTTTCTCGCATTTCGCAACGTTACAAAGAAAGG
>NZ_JBFUHH010000080.1:0-21163 GCF_056402495.1 Microvirga sp. P4_A5
GCTCGGCGTCATTCTCCGTCTGGGCGAGGCAGATGGCGAAACGCTGCAAGAGCGCACCGATGATGCGTGGCAGTTTCAGCCAGCGCTGAAACGAGCGGTCCGACATGCGGGCATTCACCAGAACGAGCGGAATCTGCCGCTGGTCGAGCGCCATGATGGTGTTGGGCCAGATCTCCGATTCCGCCACGAGGGCGAAATCGGGCTGCCAATGATCGAGGAACCGCCGGAGATACCGGGGTACATCGAGGGGAACATATTGATGCACCGCGCCCGGCGGCAGGCGGCGTGCGATCAAGGCCGCCGATGTGCGCGTTCCCGATGTCACCAGAACGGTCAGCCCGCGCTGCGTCAGGCGCTCCACGATGGGAAGCAGCGAGAGCGTCTCGCCGATGCTTGCGCCGTGCACCCAGACCAGATGTCCGGTCGGCCGCGCGCGGCTCGGATAACCCTGTCTTTCGCCCAGTCGAGTCCGATCCTCGCGCCCCTTGCGCTGACGCCAGTAAAGCAGGCCGAGCACGGCCGGTTCGAGGATCGACGTCGCGGTCCGATAGGAGCGCATCAGGAACGGAAGACTCATGGCCGCCAACTTCCGGCAACACGGTCGGTCATGTTCGCGCGGATCTCGCGAGCGCCGGGATCCTGAGAGCCGATGAGCGCGTAGGCGCGCTCATGCACGCTGTCGAGATTCCGCTCCACCTGCTGGCRCAACGCCTCGCGCGTCTCGTCGGTCGCATCGCGCGGAACATGAATGGGGTCGCCAAGAACGATCGCGCCGCGTCCGAAGGGAAGACCGAGGCTCGCGCGATCCCAGCTTTTGAAATCGATGCGGCGGCTCGTGACGACCGCGACCGGTACGATGGGCCGTCCCGACATTTGCGCCAGCGTCACGATGCCGGCGCCGCAGGTCCGCGCGATTTTCGGAATATCGGCGGTCATCACCACCATCTCGCCGTCGGAGAGCGCCCGAAGCATTCCCCGCAGCGCCGCGGCTCCGCCTTTCTTCCGAATGTCGCGGCCGCGCGCGCCGGAGCCCCGAATCGCGCGAATGCCGAGATGCCGCAACGCGATGGCATTGAACTCACCATCCCCCGAGCGTGAAACCAGGCTCGCGGCCCTGTCCTCGGGGCGCTTCGCGAAATGGATCATGAAATGTTGCCCGTGCCACATGGCGGCGATCACGGGCATTTGCGGGCCGATTCGCTCGTAGGCGTCCGGCGGGTCCATCACGAATCGGTTCGTGCGCTGCACGAACGTCAGATAGCGCGCGACCAGGAAACCGAGGGTTTCCTGGACCATGCGCGACCGTGTGATGCGCTTCATGAGACCCATCGCGGGAGCGTCGTTCAGGCCTGCTGCGGATCGAGCAGGCGGTGGAGATGGACGACAAAATAGCGCATCTGCGCGTTGTCGACCGTGGCCTGCGCCTTGGCTTTCCAGGCCGCGTGGGCGCTCGCGTAGTTCGGGAAGATTCCGACGATGTCGAGCTTCGACAGATCCTTGAAGTCGTAAGAATCGAGGTTTTCCAGCTCTCCGCCGAAGACGAGATGAAGGAGCTGTTTGCCGGGCATATCGGTCATGGGTTGGAGTCTCTATGAGAAAAGTTGCAAAAATGGATCGCGGTCATCGAGGGACCAGAATTCACGCTCTCATGGCCTCAATAACGCGCGGATGCAACCATGCCCCAGCGGCAACCATTTCGCCATGCTTTGGCGAAGGCTGGTTGTAGGGGGCGGGCTCGCCGGAGAGGTCGGACAGGAAAGCTCCGGCCTCCCGCAGGATCAGGTCGGCGGCCGCGATGTCCCAGTCGGCGGAGCGCGCCGACACCAGACCGAGGTCGATGGAGCCGTCCGCGACCCGCACCAGCCTGAGCGCGAGGGAAGGGACCTTGGGCAGGGTGACGACAGACCCGTATTCCCGCTCGAAACGCTCCACGAGGGGGCGCGGTCCCGCCACGCGAAGGGGCTGGTCCGGCTCTGAAATCGACAAGCGTTCGCCATTGCAGAAGGCGCCGCCGCCCCGGCTCGCCTCGTAGAGCCGGTTGTGGATGGGGGCGTGGACGATCCCCAGCACCGGCTGCCCATCCTCGATGAGTCCGATGGACACCGACCAATCCGGGTGGCCGGCGGCGAAAGCCCTCGTGCCGTCGATGGGATCGACGATCCACACCCGCCGGCTCTCGAGCCGGATCGGGTCGTCGGCCGTTTCCTCTGACAGCCAGGCGGCGTCCGGCAGAAGGGCCGACAGGTGGTCCTTCAGAAACGTGTCCACCGCGATGTCGGCCTCGGTGACGGGGGAGCTCCCTTCCTTGAACCATGTGCGCGCGGCCGTTTCCCGGCCGGAGCGGAAGAAGGGTCTCGCAATATCGCCGGCCTCGCGGGCCGCGTCGCGGACGGCACGAAGGAGATCCGGGCCGAGGGACGGCGCGCTATGGGGTGAGGGTACGGGCATGTGGGCCGGAGATGGGGTGTCTTGCGCCCAATACCACATTCGCCAAGCGGCCGGGGACCATTTCACGCAGCCGGATAAGGTTCTGTTGAGCATGCGGCGCGATTCAATGGCCGCAACGAACCCTTAACCCAAGCTCTTAAGGGCTTCCCCACGGGTCGGTGCGACATTTTGGGCCAACGCAAGGCGATCTCGTCCGACGTCGCCCGGCACCAGCAAGGCTCGACGATGTCCCGGAACGCCACTCTCGGAAATGCCCGCTTGATCGGGGCCCAAGATCCCCTCGTCATGGTGGTGGGACCCTACGGTCGCAGGATCACAGGGCTTGCCATGCAGGCCGATCCGCTCGGGGAGGGCTTTCACCTCGTGCTCGTCTCCGGAACGCGCGCCCTGATGGCCCTCGGCCCTTATGCGGAATGCGACGTGGTGGCGGAATGGCGGCGGCTGGGAGCGAGCAGCGGCCTTCCGCTGATGGTGCGGATGGCCAACGGGTCGATCCTGACGCTCGTAGCCAAGCTCGGCGACGTCAGCCTCGGTCCGGCGCAACCCGATCATCGCAAGAACGCCCTGGGAGCGCGCCGCCCGCGCTTCCTCGCCTGCCGGCGCACGGGCAGGCTCCTGGGGGGCTTCGGAGGACCCACCGCGGATTGCGCTAGATTTGATAGAACCGCAGAAAGCCATCCAGAATAAGCGCCGCGAAAAGCACGAGGCCGGCATCGCGGTTTGAGCGGAATAGCCGGAGCGCGCCGACGCCGTCGTCACGGTCGATACGCGCTACCTGCCAGCCGAGATGCAGGGCGAAGAGCGCGAGACCCGCAAAGCCGATCCAGCCCACACCTGCGAGATAGAGAGCGCCCGTCAGGCACAGAATGGTAAGGCCGTAGCAGATGCCCACGCCCAGCCGGACCTGCTCACCGAAGAACCGCGCCGAGGATTGGATGCCCACCACCTCGTCATCCTCGATGTCCTGGAGCGCGTAGATGGTGTCATACCCGACCACCCACGCGATGCTGCCCGCATAAAGCAGGAAGGCAGGGGCGCTCAAGGAGCCGAAAGCGGCGGCCCATCCCATCAGGGCGCCCCAGGCAAAGGCGAGGCCCAGCACGATCTGGGGCATCCAGAAGAAGCGCTTCATGAACGGATAGAGCGCCACGATCCCGAGCGATGCAAAGCCCGTGAGGATCGCGAAAACGTTGAATTGCAGGAGGACGCCAAGCCCGATCAGGGCCAGCAGGACGAGGAACGCGAGCGCCCCTTTGACGCTGACCTGTCCGGACGGCAGCGGTCGCTGGCGTGTCCGCTCGACCTTCATGTCGAGATCGCGGTCGACGATGTCGTTATAGGTGCAGCCGGCGCCCCGCATGGCCACCGCGCCGATCAGGAAGAGCGCGCAGTGAAGCGGGTCGGGCCAGGGTTGGCCGGCGGCGATCGCCGCAAGAGCGGCGGACCACCAGCAGGGCAGCAACAGCAGCCACCAGCCGATCGGGCGCTCGATGCGGGCGAGCCGCAGATAGGGTCTCAAGCCGGCGGGCGCCAGCCGATCGGCCCAATGGCCGCGAACGGCATCCGGAAGCGACGGGGTGCCGGGCGGCCGCATGGCGCGCGCTCCGCTCTAGAGGGCGCCCTTCGGCATCGTGTAGGAGCCGGTCAGGCCGCCGCCGCCAAGGAGGCCGCTGCCGCGCTGCTGGGATTGCTGTGCCTGCTTCTGCATCTGCGTCACCTTGGCGGCGGCCGTGCAGGCCTTGCCCTTCATCTCCACGGCGCGCTTGTGATCTTCGGTGAAGCCGGTGGCGAACTGGTCGGGAACCTGGCACCAATCCTTGTTGGCGGCGATCCATTTCACGCCCGCATCGCCGTTGGTGACGAGCTTCGTGAAGATGCCGCAGGCGGCGCGCGGGTCGATCGTCTTCTTCTTGCCTTCGCCGCCGAGCTTGTTGATCTGCTGGATCAGGGTCTGGCGTTCGCCCAGGAATTTCTGGGCGTCCTGGCAATTGCTCGACTGCGCAAAGGCAGGTGCAGCCATGAAAACACCGGCGGCCGCGAGCGCTGCGAAAACATACGAACGGACGTGCAACATGGGCAGAATCCTCGATCAGACGGGCGCGACGTCTCGCGCAGCCGCTCTGTTAACAGAATCAGGGGCGCAAGGCCAAGCGGCGAATGGCCATCCGGCGCCCCCTCGTGTCCCGGCGCACAGATCGCGCAACGATGTGGCGAAATGCGGGCAGAAGCCGACCGGAGCGGGGGCGAGCCTCGCCCGGGCCGGGGTTGTGGTGGCGGGGCGTCGGCATTAGGGGAGTGCCATGGCGACCTCCGATTTCAATGCCCCGCGTCTCTATGTCGATGCGCCGCTCTCCATGGGCGCCCGGATCGGCCTCGACCGCGCGCAGGCCAACTACCTCCTGAACGTCCTGCGCCTGAAGGCGGCCGATTCGGTGCTCATCTTCAATGGGCGCGATGGGGAATGGCGGGCCGAAATCGCCGCTGAAGGCCGCAAGGCCGCGGATCTCGTCTGTGTCGACCTGACAAGGCCCCAGCCGGCGCCGGCCGACCTCGTCTACGCCTTCGCCCCGCTGAAACATGCCCGCCTCGACTACATGGTGCAAAAGGCCGTGGAGATGGGGGCGGGGATCCTGCAGCCGATCCGCACCCGCCGCACCCAGAGCACCCGGGTCAATCTCGACCGCATGCGCGCCAACAGCATCGAGGCCGTCGAGCAATGCGGAATCCTGACCCTGCCGGAGATCCGCGAGGAACTGAATTTTGCCAATATGATCAAGGGGCTGGACAGGGACAGGCTGGTCGTTTTCTGCGACGAAGAGGCACCTATTTCGAGCCCTCTCGTGGCCCTTAAGGAGGGCGCCGGAAGTGCCGGGAACCGCGGTCTCGGATGCGTCGTTATCGTTGGCCCCGAGGGGGGCTTTACCGCCGAGGAGAGAGCACTTGTTGCCGCCCACGAGAGATATGTTCGCGTATCGTTGGGACCCCGCATCCTCCGCGCCGACACCGCCGCCGTCGCCGCGCTCGCACTGGTGCAGAGCGTTTTGGGGGACTGGACCTGACGCGGTTCGACGACCGGTTCACCAGCGATGATTTCCTGAACCCGCCACCTTGGCGGTCTCGGAACGCGCTGCCGCGATCTGTCTCAACGAACCGAGATCGTGAACGTCGATGATTGGCATCGACCAGCCCGTCATGTCGCTCTGCCAATAATAACGAGGGAGCTCATTTGATGAGCGAAGAGTACAAGTTCGGAATCGAAGAAGAGTATTTCATCAACGATACGATCAAGCGTGACATTGCCAGAGGGCGCATTCGCGAATTCTTCCAAAGCTGCAGCGAGCACCTCGGCGACATTCAACCCGAAATGCTGGAACCGCAGGTCGAGATCGCATCGACGCCCGTGGCGGATTTCGCCGATGCCCGCACCCAGTTGTCCAACCTGCGCAATCTCGTCGGATCGGTCGCGCGGGAGCACGATCTGTCGATCATGGCCTCGGGCACCCACCCGCTGGCGGTGTGGTCCCGTGTCAGGCCCACGGCCCAGCCGCGTTACGGCAAGGTCATGCACGACCTCCAGATGGTTGGTAGCCGCACGGTCGTGTGCGGGATGCACGTCCACGTGGAGGTGCCGGACCTGTCGGCCCGGGTCGACCTGATGAACCGGATCCAGCGCTATCTGCCGCTGCTCCTGGCCCTGTCGACATCCTCGCCGTTCTGGCAATCGCAACGCACGGGCCTGCTCGGCTACCGGCTTGCGGCCTATCGCGAGCTGCCGCGCACGGGCTTTCCCGAGCTTTTCCAGGACGCCGCCGATTACCAGCGCTACATCGACACCCTGATGGCCGCCCGGGCAATCGAGAATTCGAGCTATGTCTGGTGGATCATCCGGCCATCGCTGAAACACCCGACGCTTGAGTTGCGCGTGGCCGACAGCTGCACGCGCCTCGACGATACGCTGGCGATCGCGGCGCTCTATCGCTGCCTCGTGCGCCACCTGGTCCGCCACCCCACGCTCCATTCAGGCCAGACCGGCGCCTCCCGGGCGATCAACGAGGAAAACGGCTGGCGCGCCCAGCGCTACGGCATCCACGGCAGCTTCGTGGACGAGGTGACGCGCAGCGCCATACCGGTCCACCAGATGCTCGATGACGCGCTGGCGCTCGTGGCCGACGACGCCAAGGCTCTGGGATGTGAGCGGGAGCTCGATCTCTGCCGCTGGATCGTCGCCCGGGGCACCAGCGCGGATCGTCAGCTCTCCCTCTACACCGAGGCTCTCGGTCGCGGCCGCTCGAGCCGCGACGCTTTGGGTGAAGTGGTCGATTGGCTGTCGGCCGAGACCCTCGGCGAGGGGATGGTGCGCCACTGAGCTTTGTGAGTTCGGCCTCATTGCAGCTTGGCGCGGGCGCAGCTATCTACACCTGACTGTTTCAGCGCGGGTTCGCCCGCGCCTTTTCATGAGGTGTTCCATGGCGCGCGATGTTTCCGATGCGACCCCGATCGGCGCGCGGTCCGAGCTTGTGGAATGGGTCGCATCCGGCGAAAAACCTCGCGACGGCTGGCGGCTCGGGACCGAGCATGAAAAGGTTCCCTTCTATACTGCCGGCGCGGCGCCGGTCCCGTATGAGGGCGGGAATGGCATTCGGGCGTTGCTCGAGGGTTTGCAAGGACGCACCGGCTGGGAGCCCATCCTGGAGGAAGGCCGTCCGATCGGTTTGTTCGACGAAGTCGGCGGCGGCGCCATCTCGCTCGAGCCCGGCGGGCAATTCGAGCTGTCCGGCGCTCCTCTCCTGTCGGTGCACGAAACCGTCACTGAAACCGCCCAGCATCTGCGGGACACCAAAGCCGTTGCCGAGAAGCTGGGCATCCGGTTTCTGACCCTCGGCATGAGTCCGCTCTGGACGCGCGAAGAAACGCCCGTGATGCCCAAGGCGCGCTATCGCATCATGACCAATTACATGCCGAAAGTCGGCAAGCTCGGTCTCGACATGATGTACCGCACGTCGACCGTGCAGGTGAACATGGATTATGAATCCGAAGCCGACATGGTGAAGAAGCTGCGGGTGTCGTTGGCACTGCAGCCGGTGGCGACGGCGATTTTTGCGAATTCGCCCTTCACCGACGGCAAGCCGAACGGCTTCCTGTCCATGCGTTCCGAGATCTGGCGCGACACCGATCCGAATCGCACCGGCATGATGGATTTCGCGTTCGAGGAAGGGTTCGGATACGAGGCCTATGTGGATTGGGCTTTGGGCGTGCCGATGTATTTCATCAAGCGCGGCTCGACCTACCACGACGTCGCCGGCGCATCGTTCAAAGATCTGCTCGCCGGCACGCTTTCCCATTTTCCCGGCGAACGCGCCACGCAATCGGATTGGGCCAACCACGTGTCGACGATCTTTCCGGAGGTGCGCCTGAAGCGTTATCTCGAAATGCGCGGCGCGGATGTCGGCGGACCGGACCACATCGCGGCGCTCGCGGCATTCTGGACTGGCATCCTGTACGATTCGAAGGCGCTCGACGATGCGTGGGAACTCGTCAAGGGGTGGAGCGCCGAGGACCGCAATGCAGTCCGCGCGGAAGTTCCGCGTCGGGCGCTCAATGCGATGGTCGGAGGACGCTCCTTGCGCGACGTGGCGCGCGATGCCCTCGCGCTGTCACAGGAAGGCCTGCAACGCCGGGCGCTTCTCGACGCCGAGGGGCGTGACGAGACCCACCATCTCGATTATGCGGATCGGATCGTCGAGGCCGGCAAGACGCCCGCCGAAGGACTGCTCGGAAAGTATCACGGCGCTTGGAACGGTTCGGTGCTGCCGGCCTTCAGGGAATGCACGTTCTGAGGATAGGTCAGGCGGCTTTCGACACCGCGACGCGATTGCGCCCCTCGAGTTTGGCGTCGTAAAGCGCGCGATCCGCCATCGCGATCAGGTCCTTGGGACCGGTGCTGATGGCTTCCGAGGCAGGAAACAGCGTCGCGGCGCCGATGCTGATCGTGACGACGCCCGCGGGCGCGCTGTGCTTGTGCGGCATCGCCAAAGTTTCGACTCCCAGGCGGATCGCCTCCGCAATGCGCGTTGCGCCCTTGGCGCTGGTGACCGGGAGCAGCACGGCGATCTCTTCGCCCCCATAACGCGCGACGAGATCGGCGGGACGTCTCACCGATTCCTGCAGCAGGCGCGCAACCGCGCGAAGACAATGGTCTCCGGCCTGATGCCCATAAGCGTCGTTGAAGGCCTTGAAGTAATCGATGTCGACCAGCAGGAGAGACAACGGCGTGTCCTCCCGCGCCGCGCGCAGCCATTCGCTTTCGAGATGGCTGTCGAATGTGCGGCGGTTTGCAAGGCCCGTCAGCCCATCGGTGGCGGCCAGAATGGAAAGCTCCGCCTCCGCCCGGTCGCGACGACGAAGTTGTCGGGCAAGGCTCCAGCCGAGCGACGCGATGGTCGCCACGAGCACGGCGACGGCGATGATCCGGTAGACGAAATCCCGATACCAGTCGGCGAGTAACTGCTCCCGTCCTGCCGCGGCCAGCGCCACGAGCGGAAACGTGTCGCCCCGCCTGTAGCCGCTGAGCCGCTCGACGCCGTCGACATTGGAGCGGTAATTGTAAGACCCGTGCGGTGATCGCGGCAGATGTTGCGTAAAGAGCGGATCGGTAGCGCCGTTTCCCCCGATGACCTCCGACTTTACCGGATAGCGTGCGACGAGTATCCCGCTGGCCGTGAAGAGGACGAGCGACCCGTCACGCCCCACCTCGAAACGCGAAAAATAGTCGGAGAAGTAACGCGATTCGACGCTCGCCACCACGACGCCGCCAAAGCCGCCTCCCGGGGTGTCGAAGCGTCGGGAGATCGTCAGCACGCCTCCGCCATCGAGAGGGTCGTTCGTGTAGGGGCCAAAATACCAGCCAGCGTCCTTGTCGCCGCGATGATGTTCGAAGAAAGCTTGGCCCGTCGCCTTGGCGTCACCAGGCTCATCGGCGAGGGAACTCACGAGAAGCTGTCCGTCCGAACCGTAGATCGCGAGCGCCCTCAGGCGCGGTAGCGTCTTGATCCRCTCCGTCAGAAAGTCGTGCAGCCGTCCGATCCGCGCCGGACTCCAATCGATCGAGACCGCGCGGTCGACAAGATCGACCAGCACCGCGTCCGCCAGCTCGAATGTATCCTCCGCATGCTGGACGAGCGAGCGGGCGAGGTTGGCCATCATGGTCTCGGCGCGTATCAATTCGTCCCGCCGCTCGCTCCAATCCCRCCAGGCCTCCAGAGACACGATCACCAGGCACACCACGACCACGAACGCCTTGAGCAAGGTGGCGGAAGTGAGCCTGGGAAAGCTGCCTGTCGAGGTCATCTGGCTCGGCGCTCCAAGATGCTCACGTGGCGGCGAGCTTGRGGCCGAAAATGCCCGCCACGATCAGGCCGATACAGCCCAGGCGCAGCGCCGATGCAGGTTCTCCGAACAGGTATATCCCCAATAGGGCGGTCCCGACGGTGCCGATACCCGTCCAGACGGCATAGCCGGTGCCGACGGGCAACGACCGCAATGCGAGTCCGAGCAGGACGACGCTGACGATCATGCTGATGGCGGTCAGAAGCGTGGGAACGAGGCGGGTAAAGCCATCCGTATATTTGAGGYCGATGGCCCATCCGATCTCGAACAATCCCGCGAGCGCAAGATAAGCCCATGCCATGACAGGACCTCCGTCACTGGCAGGGACGTCCCCACCGATCATTGGGAATGCACGGAGCCGTCTCCGAACCTCTTCACCTATAGAGTATCGCAGCCGGAGGCTCAATACGTCCGCTCAACCCGCAAGAAACCCGAGCTTGGCCGTGCGGCCTTGCCGATCACATGGACGTGAAGGCCGATCGGCGATGTGAGGGGGGCCCTCGCCCTCGTATCCTATTGCGTCTCGACTTCGGCCCCGTTCTTTCGTCCCAGGGCATCGAGCGGGTTGAAAGGCGCATAAATCTGATGCTTCCAGGCATCGCCGCATTGAATGCAGATCGACCGGACCCAGTAATCGCTCTGCTCGAGCTTCTTGAGGAGCTTTTCCTGCCGGGCGCGCGGGTCCTCGGCCGTGTCCTGCCGCGACGGCCGAATGGTGAGCGTCAGCGGTTTGCTCTCCGAATTCGATTGCGCAAATGCGGGGAATTGGCCTGTGACGGTCAGTGCCGTCGCCAGTGCGAATCGGATCACCGGGTGGATGGTTCGGATCAACATGGCCTCCAGACAAACGCCCGTAAGAGTGTTTCGTCAAGGGACCAGGCGAATCTCTGACGCGACGATCGAGGGGGCGCGGTCCTCGGTCGCACATTTGGCGTGAGGCGAAGGTCCATCTGCCTTATAGCTCGGCTGTGTCGAAGGAGCTGACGGGACGTGCACGACTACATCAGAAAAATTCTCGCTGCGCGCGTCTATGACGTCGCCATCGAAAGCCCTCTCGACCCCATGCCGCGCCTGTCCCTGAGACTCGGCACGTCGGTCCACCTTAAGCGGGAGGATCTGCAGCCTGTCTTTTCCTTCAAGCTGCGGGGCGCCTACAACAAGATGGTGGCCTTGCCGCGGGAGGTTCTCGACCGGGGCGTCATCTGCGCGTCGGCTGGCAACCATGCGCAGGGCGTGGCGCTCGCAGCCGAGCGCCTGGGCGCCAGAGCCACCATCGTAATGCCGCGCACCACCCCGGACATCAAGGTCCAGGCGGTCAAGGGTCGCGGCGGACGCGTGGTCCTGCATGGCGAGAATTTCGACGAGGCCTACGCCCATGCGCGCCTGCTCGAGAGCGAGAAGGGTCTCACGTTCATCCACCCCTATGACGACCCGGATGTGATCGCGGGGCAGGGGACCGTCGGCATGGAGATCCTGCGCCAGCATCCCAATCCCATCGAGGCGCTGTTCGTGCCGATCGGAGGCGGCGGCCTCGCAGCCGGGATCGCGGTCTATACGAAATTCCTGAGGCCGGACGTGCGCGTCATCGGGGTCGAGCCGGAAGATGCCGCCAGCATGGCGGCCGCCATCGCCGCCGGCGAGCGGGTCATCCTCAACCAGGTCGGGCTCTTCGCAGATGGCGTCGCGGTGCGGCAGGCCGGCGAGGAAACGTTCCGTCTCTGCCGCGATCTACTGGATGAAGTCATCACGGTGACGACCGATGAGATCTGCGCGGCGGTGAAGGATATCTTCGAGGACACCCGTGCCATTGCCGAGCCGTCGGGAGCGGTGTCGCTGGCAGGGCTGAAGAAATACGCCGAGCGCAATTCGGCGCAACGCGGCGACCTGATCGCCATCAACAGCGGCGCCAACATGAACTTCGACCGGCTGCGCCATATCGCGGAGCGAGCCGAACTCGGCGAGCACCGCGAGGCGCTGCTGGCCGTCACCATTCCAGAAAAGCCGGGAAGCTACAGGCGCTTCATCCAACTTCTCGGCAAGCGCTCCATCACGGAGTTCAATTATCGCTATGCCGATCCGCGCGCAGCCCAGATTTTCGTGGGCGTTCAGCTCTCGCACGGCGAGCCGGAGAAGCATCAGATTTTGGCGATGTTGCGCGAGCACGACTATCCCGTGCTCGATCTCAGCGACAACGAGATGGCCAAACTCCACGTGCGTTACATGGTCGGCGGRCGCGTGCCGGGATTGACCGACGAGTTGATCTTCCGCTTCCAATTCCCCGAGCGCCCCGGGGCGCTCCTGAAATTCCTCAACGGGCTGGCGAGCGGCTGGAACATCTCGCTGTTCCATTACCGGAACCATGGCGCCGATTACGGACGGGTGCTCGCTGGAATTCAGGTGCCGACCGACGAACGTCCGAAGTTGAAGCGGAGCCTCGATGACCTCGGCTATCCTTATTGGGAAGAAACCGACAACCCGGCCTACCATTGCTTCCTCGGTGCCGCCGATGCCTACCGGGCGGAGTGAGGAGGATGCCGCACGGGCAGGATCGCGGCAGGCCGCGATCCCGCGAATGGCCGGGTGCTACTTGTCCCAGCCGGCACTCTTCTTGGGACGCTTGCGCGCCTCGTCGGGACGGCTTTTCCCTTCGAAACCGCGTGGCATCGCCGGCTCGCCGGTCTTGGGCTTCGCCTTGAAGTCGCCCTTGGGTCCCGCCTTGAAGGGGGCTTTCGCGCCTTCGTTGAACTCGCCTTTCGGCTTGCCCTTGTAGGGAGGCTTCGGTCCGTCCTTGAAGGCGCCTTTGGGGCGATCCTTGAACCCGCTCTTCTTCGGAGGATACGGCTTGTCGTCGCGGGCCTCGCCCCGCGCTCCGCCGGGCGCGCCGGCGGGCTCGATCTTGATATCTTCGTCGTTCGTCTTCTTCACCGCGGTGGTGAATTTCGGCGCGGCCGATTTGACGATTTCGAACTTCGTCTCGCTGTCGAAGATGCGGATCGTGCCGATCTCCTTCTTGGTCACGTGGCCAAGGCGGCAGATGATCGGCAGGAGCCAGCGCGGGTCCGCATTGTTGCGGCGTCCGACGCTCATGCGGAACCACACCATTTCCTCGCCGGTGCCGAAGCCTTCCTCGCGTCCGGCGCGGGTCTGCCGGACTGCCCGCTCGCCCTCGCGGGCCCGCTTGTCGAGACGCTCGCGCGGCGCGCGATCGGTGCCGACATCGACCATTTCTTCCGGCGCCGGCAGGCGGGCACGGTGGAAGCGCGCGAACGCTGTGGCGATCTCTTCGGGCGTGCGCTCGGCGAGAAGCGCCTTGCCCATGGCCACGTCTTCCTCCGTGACCTCTTCGCTGAAGGCAGGGTCCTTCATGACCCGCTCGCGGTCGCGTTGGCGGATGTCTTCCGCCGAGGGCGGGCCCGCCCATTCCACATCCACGCCGGCCGCTTGCACGAGGCCTTCGGCCTTGCGGCGGCGGGTGTAGGGCACGAGCAGGACGCAGATGCCCTTCCGGCCCGCGCGGCCGGTGCGGCCGCTGCGATGAAGCAGCGTCTCGTGGTCGTTCGGAAGCTCGGCGTGGATGACGAGGCCGAGATCCGGCAGGTCGATGCCGCGGGCCGCGACGTCCGTGGCGACGCAAACGCGCGAGCGTCCGTCACGCAGCGATTGCAGGGCGTGGTTGCGCTCGCTCTGGCTCAGCTCGCCCGACAGGGCAACGGCCGAGAAGCCGCGCTCCAGAAGGCTTGCCTGCAGATGCCGCACCGCCTCGCGGGTGTGGCAGAACACCATGGCGGCGCGCATCTCGTAGAAACGCAGGACGTTGACGACCGCGTGCTCGATCTCGTTGGGCGCGATGCGGACCGCCCGGTATTCGATGTCGCCATGCGGCTGGTTCGACACCAGGGTGTCGATGCGCAGCGCATCCCGCTGGAACTTGCGCGCCATCGCCGCGATGTTGCGCGGGATGGTGGCCGAGAACAAAAGCGTGCGCCGGTCCGCGGGCGTGGCGTCGAGGATGAATTCAAGGTCTTCGCGAAACCCGAGATCGAGCATCTCGTCGGCCTCGTCGAGTACGACCGCCCGCAGCTTCGAGGTGTCGAAGCGACCCCGCTCGATATGGTCCCGCAACCGTCCGGGCGTGCCGACGACGATATGGCAGCCATCGGCCAGGGCCCGCTGCTCACGGCGCACGTCCATGCCGCCGACGCAGGACGCGACGCGCGCGCCCGCGGGTCCATAGAGCCAGATCAGCTCGCGGTGGACCTGCAGGGCCAGTTCGCGGGTCGGCGCGATCACCAGCGCCAGGGGTTCTTTCGGCTGGTCGAAACGCTCGGCCGCGCCCAGCAGGGTCGTGGCGAGGGCGAGACCGTACGCGACGGTCTTGCCGGAGCCGGTCTGCGCGGAGACCAGAAGATCGCGCTCCTCGGCGTCCGGTTGCAGCACGGCTGCCTGGACGGAGGTCGGCTCGAGATAGCCTCGATCGCTCAGCGCGCGTTCGAGACTGGGATGTGTTTTGGGAAACGGCATGTCAGCGCGGCGGAGCCGCTCCTTGCAAAAAGGAGCTTTGGCGAGCTCCGGGAATGTCACGCGCGAGATTACGCGTCGTCTGAATCGTCGTCCATCTCGTCGATGAGGGCGAGGAACATGACGTCGATGCCATCCTCTTCGTCGTCCTCGTCGTCGAGATCGTCATCTTCCATCGCCTCGTCGAAGGCCTCGATTTCGTCGTCGGTGGCGCGCCGGATCGTCAGAAGCGCCGCGCCGTCCCAGAGAGGCTTGCCCTCGCTGGAGAACGACTTGAGGTCGTCCTTGAAGTCCTCGCTCATGAACAATTCATGGGCCTGGTCCTGGTCCGCATTGGTGATGGCAATCGCCTTGCCGGCGATTTCGAGGATAAACATGGCTCTTCCTTCTGATGTCGGGGCGTTCTCGAGGCTTAACGCCGAAATACGCCGTCCCGGTCAAGTGCCGCCGACAATGGGCTGGCTCATTTTCGCTACATATATGGTGTCGGCCGTTCTGAACAGGGCCCGGAGCGGACCTTTTTTGCGCCCATGCGAAGCCGGGAGGAGCGCAAACGAGAGGCGGCGGCGTCACTCTGGCACGGGCAGGACACGCTAGAATTGCTATATTATAACCTTATTTCAGGATAGGGTCGGAGCCAGCGGATTCGTATGTCACCTTGCGGAAAGGCCCTGACCGATGCCGAGCGAACAGATCTTCACCTGGGAGGGGATCACGCTGCCCTCCTATTGGGGCGGAAACTTCTGCAACGCCGGCGGCCATGGACCAGATCGCCAGCACGGGGGCCAGCACCGTCACGCTGATCCCGAACTTTTTCCAGGCGGACAAGTTCAGCAACACGGTGAAGCTCAACCTGAGCAGCCAGCCCTTTTCAAGCGAGAGCGACACGTTCGAGCAGGTTAAAACGGCAATTCTCGACGCGAAGGCCCGTGGCCTGAATGTCGTGCTCAAGCCCCATCTGGAGACCGATAACCGCGTCTGGCGCGCCGAGATCGCGCCCACCGATCCGGCGGCCTGGATTCAAAGCTACAAGGCCATGATGGTGGAATACGCAAAGGCGGCGCAGGCGGGCGGCGCCTCGATGATCTGCGTCGGCACCGAGATGAAGAGCATGTCGGGGGCGCAATATACGGCCAAATGGGAGGATCTCATCGATGCCGTTCGCGCCGTCTTCTCCGGCAAGGTCACCTATGCGTCGACCTACGACGAAGTCACGACGGTCGGCTTCTGGGGCCATGTGGATTATATCGGCGTCGACGCGTATCTGCCGCTCTCCACCAGCAATGCTCCCACGATCGACGAGATGACGGCGGCGTGGACCCAGCCGCATTTCAACGGCTGGATCCGGGACACCCTGTATCAGGGCAAGTCCGCCATCGACTATTACAAGTCGCTCTCGGAACAATACGGCAAACAAGTCATCTTCACCGAAGTCGGCTATCGCAGCCTCGACGGCGCGAACAAGGATCCGGGCGTGTTTTCCGGGGGCACGACGGTGGATTATCAGGAGCAGCAGGACTGCTACACGGCGCTCTATCACGTCATGGAAAATTACGGTGGGCAGTGGCTCGGCGGCTCGTTCCTCTGGAGCTATCACGCCTTCGCGAATCCCATGACGGATGCGGGCGTGCCCTATACGGATTACACCACCCAGTGGAAGCCCGCGAACGACACGATCACCCAGCACTATTCCAGCCCCATTCACGTCACTGGCCTCACCCGAAACGGCACGGCAGGCGCCGACAAGCTCGATGGCGGCTACCACAATGACGTGCTCAACGGCGCGGGCGGCAACGACATTCTCTGGGGTGGGGCAGGGCGGGACCAGCTCGACGGCGGCGAGGGCGGCGACACGCTCACGGGCGGCCGCGGAGACGACGTTCTGAAGGGCGGCGCGGGCGACAACAAGGCGATGCTCTCGGGCGCGCGGGCGGATTACGATATCGTGCGCGATGCCGATGGCACCGTCACCGTCGCGGATAGCCGTTCCGGACAGGACGGCACCGACATTCTGGCCGATATCCGCTACGCCCAATTCAGCGACGGCGGACTGGATTTGAATGCGGTCGTCGCGCCCACGCCAACACCTACGCCGACGCCGACACCCACACCAAGACCCACACCGACGCCTTCCCCCGTTCCCTCCCCATCCGCCCTCACCGGCACGCCCGGCATCGACACGCTCGTCGGGAAGGCGGGYGCGGATCTGATCGTCGCGCTCGCCGGCAACGACACCCTCTATGGCCGCGAGGGTGACGACGTGCTGTTCGGCGACCTCGGCATCGACAAGCTCTATGGCGAGGCCGGCAAGGACGCGCTGTTCGGCGGCTTCGGCAACCACGTGCTGAGCGGCGGGCTGGGCGACGATCGCCTGTGGGGCGCGTTCGGGCGCGATGTGCTCAGCGGCGGCGCGGGCCGGGACGTCTTCGCCTTCCACACGCGGGCGCGCAAATCCGAGATCGACAAAATTCTCGATTTCAACGTGAAGGATGACAGCCTCTGGCTCGACAACGCGGTCTTCAAGAAACTCGGGAAGGGCAGCGAGGCCAGCCCCGGTAAGCTCGGCAAGGCGTTCTTCACCACCGGCACGTCTGCCAGGGACAAGAACGATTATCTCTTCTACGATTTTTCCAAGAAGACGCTGTTCTACGATGCCGACGGCTCGGGCGGCGCTGCCGCGGTCGCCGTCGTGTCGTTCTCGCAGAAGCAGAAGCTGACGGCGGCGGATGTCTTCGTGATTTGACCGGCGGAACGTTTGGCGCGAGCGTGCGATTGATCCCGTGAAGCACGATCGATCGGATACGCCCATGCTGACCAAAGCCGATCTCGAAGCGCCTGCGCATCTCGCCTATGTGACGCAAGGGCAGAAAATCGACACCGCGAACACCAACTGGTCCGGCGGGGAGGAGATCGCCACCTTGCGCGAGGCCCTCCACCGCGCCGTCACCGAAGATCCGCCGCCCGGCCGCCACGCGGTGATCCGCGCGAAATCCGGCCGCGTCATCACCCCGGACGAACTCGACGCGCTCTGGGACAGCGTCCAGGGGCCCTGATCCGCCCGCCTGACGCCCTCGGAGCCTCGCCCAAGCGCCGGCCGCCCGCGCCCCTTGTCACCGTGGCCCCGCTTCTCTAACCAGCCTTCTCGTAATTGAGAGGCGTCCCTTGCAGAATTTCGACGTTGTGGTGATCGGCGCGGGCGCGGCCGGGATGATGTGCGCCATCGAGGCGGGCCGGCGCGGACGCTCCGTGCTGGTGATCGATCATGCCCGCGCGCCCGGCGAGAAGATCCGCATTTCGGGCGGCGGGCGCTGCAACTTCACCAACCTCCACGCGAGCCCGAAGAATTTCATCTCGGCCAATCCGAGCTTCTGCATCTCGGCGCTCAGGCGCTACACGCAAGGAGACTTCGTCGCCCTAGTGGAACGGCACGGCATCGCCTACCACGAGAAGACCCTCGGTCAGCTCTTCTGCGACGGCTCCTCGCGCCAGATCGTCGACATGCTGGTTGCAAGTATCAACGACAGCGGCGGAACCTTGAGCCTCTCGACCAGCGTCGAGCGCATCGACAAGACCCCGGAAGGCTTCACGCTCGCACTGCCTGACCGCATTGTCGCATGCGCCTCGCTGGTGGTGGCCTGCGGCGGCAAGTCGATCCCCAAGATGGGCGCGACGGGCTTTGCCTACGACATCGCGGCGCGGTTCGGCCTGCGCGTCACCGAGACGAGGCCCGCGCTCGTGCCGCTGACGCTGGAGCCGAACCTGTTGGCGCGCCTCGCGCCGCTCGCGGGCGTCGCTGTGGATGCGGTGGCGACCTGCGGCAAGACGCGCTTTGCCGAGGCCATGCTGTTCACCCATCGGGGCCTGTCCGGCCCCGCCATCCTGCAGATCTCGTCCTATTGGCGCGAGGGCGACGAGATCGCCCTCGACATGCTGCCTTCGACCGACCTGTTCGACGCCTTGCGAAAAGCCCGCGCCGAAAACGGCCGGCAGGCCCTCCACACCGCGCTCTCAGGGCATCTCCCCAAGCGCCTCGCGCAGGAGATCGCACAAGCCGACGGCGCCCCCGGCAACCTCGCCGATTTCTCCGACAAGGCCCTGCGCCGCGTCGCCGACGCCGTCCACAACTGGCGCTTCAAGCCCGCCGGCTCCGAGGGCTACCGCACCGCCGAGGTGACGCTCGGCGGCATCGACACCCGCGACCTCGATTCCCGCAATATGGCCGCCCGCGAGGTGCCCGGCCTCTATTTCATCGGCGAAGCGGTGGACGTCACCGGCTGGCTCGGCGGGTATAATTTTCAATGGGCGTGGAGTTCGGGGTTCTGTGCGGGGCAGGCGGTGTGAGGGGGGAGAGCATGACAGGTCAGCGCGATCCACAGGTTGTTAGGTTGCATTCTGGAATCACAACAGTGATGATTACTGCCACGTCGCAGGTTCACGTCCAACGGAGCGTAAATGTCGAATTCGAAGAATGCTGCCCCCAAAGACCAACCAATCGAAATCGAAGACGAATACGAGTTGGCATTGGAAGCGGACGTTGAGGACGAGAGCTTGCTTGAGCCTCCGGCGGATACGAGCTTTTCGATAACTAGCTATGGGGCGGACTACACGGTTGATACAATTATATCCCGATTAAAAACGGAAGCATTCTACGTCCCGACGTTCCAGAGAAGGTTCGTCTGGTCACAACGACATGCTTCTCGTTTCATCGAGTCACTCCTTATGGGCCTCCCAGTTCCCGGGATCTTTTTATATAAGGAACCTCAGACGAACCGACACCTCGTGGTCGATGGCCAGCAACGATTACGAACACTCCAATATTTTTACAGTGGTTTGTTCATGGAGCGAAAATTTAGACTTGTCGGTGTCCGCTCGGAATGGGAGGGTAAGACATACGCTGATCTAAGTACTTCTGAGCAACTCAAACTCGATGACTCGATCGTTCACGCGACAATTTTCCAGCAAGATGAGCCGAAGGATACCCAAAAAAGTTTATACTTCGTGTTCGAGCGCATAAATTCGGGTGGGATAAGGCTTTCCCCTCAGGAAATAAGAAACTGCATTAACGATGGTCCGTTGCTCGATGCGATAAGGGTGTTGAATGAAGATAAAAACTGGCGAGCAGTTTTTGGGGACCGTCGCAATAACAGATTGAAGGACCAAGAGTTGATTCTTCGATTCCTTGCTATGATGGACCGGGCAGATCGTTACAATCGACCAATGAGAGATTTCTTGAACTGTTTTACGTCCGAATTCGCGTCTCCAAGCTCAGAAGAGCTTTCACGATTGAAGCGCCTTTTTGAGGATGCGATTAAAATTTGCTGGCTGGCGAAAGGCAAAACTGCTTTCCGTCCAAGTCGTGCTCTAAATGCGGCCGTTTTTGAAGCGGTAATGGTCGGAGTAGCTACCCGTCTCGCAAAATCTACCGGCGAGGTGGAGGCCACATCTGTTGCCCAGGCATACGACTCGCTGTTAACTAATAAGCAGTTCTTGCGGGCCTGTGAGCGCGCTACAGCCGACGAAGAGACAGTGCGGACCCGACAATCGTTGGCGATCGAAGCGTTTGCAGGTGCGTAGTCTTGTCATTCGAGGTTCAAAATAGATTTGCTGCGCTAGAGCAATTAATCAACACAGCTGGCACCAAAAACTTGGACGAGCAACTTGCTTCTCATTTATGCAAATTCGGTAGCGTGCTAATTTGTGGGAATCTTGAGAGGTGTGTAGAAATTCTTGTAGCAGCTAGAATAAACTACAAGTCACCACCTCAAGTAACAAATTTTCTTAAATCGTATTTCCGGCGTGGAACGAACTATGACTGTGAGCAGATAACGCAACTTTTGTATCGTTTTGATAATAATTGGGGAAAGAAATTCGAATTTTATTTAGGTAACAATTCGGGAATTAGAGAAAGTATTTCTTCTTGTTACGCAGTTAGAAATTCTGTAGCCCACGGCGGAGGTAATCGTTAGGACCAAGAGTTCTTCGCCAGTATTTCGACGCCAGTTTCAGTGTGGCCGCTGAGATTGAGTATTCGATGCGCTGAGTCGCGAAATATCCGAGATCGGGCGATCTCAGATGTGCGCGCCCACCGCTAACGTTAAGTGTCTATTCTCATCTAACTGAGGTGGGTCGGTGATGTGACACTACCGCCCGTACCCCTCCCCATGCTATCCCCACCCGTAGAGCCGCCCCATGCGGCTCCGGGGCGTTAGAACCTCAACCCAAGGCGGCTGGTATCAGCCGTCAATGATGCCTTCCCACCTTACGGTCGGGGAGGCATTGGCGCATGTCCAAGGGGAAACCCTAAAGGCCAATGCGGCCGTCCTTGGGCGGTTTCTAAACTCCCCGACCACCAGCGGCGCTGGTGGTCGTTCTCGTTTTGGGGGAGGGCGCGTTGGAGCCGTCTTACAGCGTGTGGGCCGATTGGCTCTCGAAATTCCATACATGGCCGGARGGCGTGCAGGCGCTTTGGGTTCTGGGACTCACGCTCACCGCTCTGGCGCTGATCGCCGGGACGACGCGGGTGCTTGTCGCGCTGGTGAGTGTCATGCGGCGACCGGCGCGGCCGGAGGCGACGGGATGGCGCTCCGGGGATGYGGGGATGCTTCTTCTGGCGCGCGATCCGGCGACGCCTGCGTTGACCGACGAGTCGGAAGACAGGCGTGGGTGGCCGGGACAAGCCCGGCCATGACGGGGAGGGTGGAGAGGGGCGTTGCGCCAGACCGCTATCGCGGTCGCCCGCAGCGCGCCCCGCTCATCACACCCACCGCCGTCATCCCCGGGCTTGACCCGGGGACCCACGCCTTTCTTGCGA
>NZ_JBFUHH010000081.1:0-20651 GCF_056402495.1 Microvirga sp. P4_A5
ATGTGCTCTATCCCGTCCTCGTCGGCAGCCGGCTGATGCTGCACACGGTGCCATCCTTCGTCGCCGTGGTGGGGGGCGTGATCCTGTTCGGGACGCCCGGCTTGATCCTAGGCCCGCTGGTGGTCACGATTTCCATCGTGCTGCTCCACATCTGGCGCGAACGCGGCGATCTCCCCCGAACCTAACTCTTCGTCCAATTCCCAGGAGAAACTCGGCATGAGTCTGGAAACCGTCCGTGCGTTCTTTGCCGCCCATGCGCCGGATATCGAGATCATCGAGCTTTCGACCAGCACGGCCACCGTCGAGCTGGCGGCGGCGGCTCATGGGGTTGCGCCCGGCCAGATCGCCAAGACGCTCTCGATGCGGATCGGCGACCGGGTGATTCTCGTGGTCGCGCGGGGCGACGCCCGTCTCGATAACCGCAAGATCAAGGCGACGTTCGGCGGCAAGGCCCGGATGCTGGCGGCCGACGAGGTGGAAGCCTTGACGGGCCACCCCGTGGGCGGGGTCTGTCCGTTCGGCCTTGCCGCGCCTCTCCCTGTTTATTGCGACGTCAGCCTCGAGGCCTTCGACGAAGTGATCCCCGCCGCCGGGGCAACGCACAGCGCCGTGCGCATTTCCCCGGACCGGCTTGCCGACCTCGTAGGCGCGACGTGGGTCGATGTGTGTCAGGCGATCGCCTGACCCCGCGCTTTGCATCGCTGCGGGAAATCGCTATCTGTGGGCCCACACTTTTCTGGAACCGCATCCGATGACCGACACGCCTCCCGACCGCCTCTCCGGCAATCCGAACAGCCCCTATTACGACGAGAAACTGCTCGAACGCGGCGTCGGCGTCCGGTTCAAGGGCGTCGAGAAGACCAATGTGGACGAATATTGCGTCAGCGAAGGCTGGGTGCGCCTGACCGCGGGCGCTGCGAAAGACCGCGCCGGCAACCTCATGACCATCAAACTGAAGGGTCCGGTAGAGCCCTATTTCCGCGACGTGGAATAACCTCTTCCCGTTTGGGAGCGCTGCTATCCAAAGCGTATATTACGGTATAATATTGCGGTAACGGGCCTGTCGATGCATCCAGAGCGGATCGTCGGCGCATGGCCATTCCTGCCGCAGGGTTAGCCATGTCCGTCTCTCAAACTTTCAGCCTCTCCGCCGACATTTCGGCGAACGCCCGCCCCACCCTTGTCAATCTGAGCGGAGATCGCGCCCGCGGCGCGGCCGGGGGACCACCCGCCCTCCTCGATGTGGGCTCCGACGCGACAATCCTCGGGGGCGGCCCGTGGGATTCTCTGCAGGTGACCCTGACCACTTTCGACGCGTTCGACATCCTGGGAATCCGCCAGACCCCGAGTATCTTGCGCGTCGCCGGTACGGCCTTGTTCGTCCACGAGGTCGAGATTGGCGAGATCGACCTGACCCTCCCCGGTGTATTGTACTTAACGTTCAACGCCAACGCCGCCACCAGCGCGGTGGAAACGCTGATCCATTCCCTGACTTATCAAAATACCTCTCCGCAGGCGGATCTTGTCATGGATCGGACCATCGGCTTCGGTCTCGCCGACATGGGCGGCGGGCGGATAACCGGTGCGTCTCTGAAGGCCGCGGTCGCGCCGATGATGGCGCCGTTTGTCCTGACGGCCGGCATTGACGCGTTTACGGGCGATATCGACGCCAACATCGTCGAGGCGACTCAAGCGACCCTGACGGCCGGAGATTGGCTCGACGGCGGGGGCGGCAACGACACGCTGGTGTTGAATAGTGGCGGGGTGTTCGAATTCGACGGTCTCCAGGTGTTTCAGAGCATCGAAACCATCGTGGGCGCGACAGGAAAGGATGACGTCCTGAAGATGCATGCGTCACAGCTGCAGGGTGTCAAAGCTATCGATGGCGGTGGCGGGGTGCTGGGTGACAGATTGACCCTCCTGGGCGCTTCGATTGATCTGACCGGCACGACGATTACGGGAGTCGATATCATCGAACTGGCCAACGATTCCACCGTCACGGTCAGTGATGTCGCCACCGCGCTCCACGTTATCGACGAGATTGGAGGCTCCAACGAACTGATCCTGACACAAGGCACACTGACGCAGGCTGAGAAGAACACGATCTACAGCCATGGCATCGAGGTGATCACGATCAATGGACAAAGCGAAACTCATGCTGCTCCGGTTCTCTTTGACCTCGATGGCGATAGGATTGGGGCGGTCGAAAATATCCCGGTCTTCGTTGATGCGTTGCGGAATTCGCGGCTCCTCCTCGACAACGTGGCGCCGGATCACGTCGAATTCAGGTTCAATGGTGGCGTAGTCGACCCGCAGGATTCATTGGGCATCGATGTCGCCGGAGGCATCACGTTGAGCGCGGGCTACATAAAGGACAGCGTTGTCAGCGTTACCATCGGCAACACCACGACCGCGATCGGCTCCCTGCTCATCGCGCAGAAGAATTTTCTGTACGTCGAATTCAATCCGTTGGCGACGGCCGCGATGGTCGACATTCTCATGCACGCCATCACCTACACGCGAAGCATCGGTTCAACCACCGGCGGTTTCTGGATCGAAGCGACCGTGGTGGATACAACGAACGCGCAAACCATCAACTACATCGACGTCGATCCCCCAAGCACACCGCCTCCCCCACCGGCCAATGGCGCGCCGACCAACATCACACTTTCCGCGACAACCCCCACGGAACTTGCCGCCAACGGAACCGTTGTGGGCGCTCTGGCTGCAATCGACGCGGATGCCAACGAGGCCTTCACCTACACGCTCCTCGACAGCGCCGGCGGGCGGTTCGCGATCCGGGACGGCAAGCTTGTGGTGGCGGATGGGATCCGGCTCGATTTCGAGCAGGCCGCGAGCCATCAGGTATCGGTGCGGGTGAGCGACAAGGCCGGCCACACAATCGACCGCTCTTTCACCATCGCAATCGGCGACGTGGCGAACGAGTTCAGTACCGGCACCCAAAGAGACGATCGCCTCGTCGGGGGAGCCGGCAACGACACTTTCTCGGGCGGCGCCGGGGTCGACTTGCTCTTTGGCGGTGCGGGTGCCGACCGGCTGTCGGGCGGGCTCGGGCGCGATCTCCTGACGGGGGGCGCCGGAAGGGACATCTTTCTGTTCGACTCCGCGGTGGCGAAAAAGAAGAATGCTAATATCGACACGATCGCGGACTTCGTCGTGCGGGACGACGGCATCTATTTGGAGAACGGTATCTTCAAGGGTCTCGGCAAGAAGGGCACCGTCGCCAAGCCCGCGAAGCTCGGAAAGGACGCGTTCTGGGAGGGCGCGAAGGCGCACGATGCATCGGATCGGATCGTCTACAATCCGAAGACGGGCGCGCTGTATTACGACGAGGACGGCAACGGCTCGAAATCCGCGATTCAGATCGGGACGCTGCCGAAGAAACTCAAGACGATGAACGAGAAAGACTTCTTCATCATCTGATCCGGAGGCTGCCGGCGGACTGCCGCGAATGGCCCAGCCCTCGAACAAAAAAAGGCAGCCCTGAGAGGCTGCCTTTTGCTTCGATGGAAATCCGCCTACTGGGGCAGCTTGTCGTCAATGCCCTTGACGTAGAAGTTCATGCCGAGGACCTGTTCGTCCGAAAGCGCGCCCTTGCCCTTGCACTCCACTTCCGTGCCATCCTGCTTGAGGACAGGGCATTTGAAGGGGTTGAGCTTGCCGGATTTGATCGCGGCCTCCGTTTCCTCGGCCATCTTCTTGACGTCGTCGGGCATGTTCTTGAAGGTCGACATCACGACCATACCCGTGTCGAACCCGCCCCAGAGATCCTGCGACTTCCAGGTGCCGTCGAGCACCGCCTTGGTGCGTTCGACGTAATAATCCGCCCAGTTGTCGACGATGGCGGTGAGCTGAGCTTTCGGCGCGAACCGTTCCATGTCGGAGGCCTGGCCGAAGCCGTATTTGCCGCGCGCTTCGGCGGCCTGCAGGGGAGCCGGGCTGTCGGTGTGCTGGGCGATGACGTCGACGCCCTGGTCCAGCAGCGCCTTGCCCGCATCGGCTTCCTTCGCCGGGTCGTACCAGGAATTGGCCCACACGACCTTCAGCTTCACGGCCGGGTTCACCGATTGCGCGCCGAGGAAGTAGGAGTTGATGCCGGCGACCACCTCGGGAATCGGGAACGCGCCCACATAGCCGATGGTGCCGCTCTTGGTCATCTTGCCGGCGATCTGGCCGATGACATAACGGCCCTCGTGGAACTTCGCCGCGTAGGTCGAGAGATTCGGTGCCCGCTTGAAGCCCGTCGCATGCTCGAACTTGATGTTGGGATATTTCTTGGCGACCTTGAGGGTCGGCTCCATGAAGCCGAACGAGGTGGTGAAGATGAGGCCATGGCCGGTGCGGGCCAGCTGCTCGATCGCGCGCTCGGAATCGGCTTCCGGCACGCTCTCGACATAGGTCGTCTCGACCTTGTCGCCGAAGGCTTTCTCGATGGCCTTGCGGCCGACGTCGTGCTGATAGCTCCAGCCGTGGTCGCCCACCGGGCCCACATAGATGAAACCGACTTTCAGCTTCTGCTGCTGGGCGGACGCTCCGCCTGCCGAGAGAGCCAGGGCGGCGGCCCCGACCAATGCGCCGATGATGGTCCGTGAAGACATACTTGCTTCCCTAGGGTTTGGTGATCCGAAGATCCTCGCCGGATATTCCTCGCAGGTCGCGGGTCTTGCCGCAACATTCAGCGTGAGGACATTAACACCGCTTTGCCTATCGGTCAGGCACGAATGGCACGCCGAGGGACCCGGGAGAGCCGATGGCCCTGCCATGTTTCAACGAGAGCAGCAAAAGCGCCAGGATCGTCGCGAGATAAGGAACGGCTGAGAGCAATTGCGACGGCACGCCGAACTGGGCGGCTTGGGCGTGGAGCTGCAACACGGTCGCGGCCCCGAAGATATAGGCCCCGATCAGCACCCATTTCGGCCGCCACGCCGCGAACACCACCAGCGCAAGGGCGATCCAGCCTCTCCCCGCCGTCATCCCCGGCGACCAGAACCGCGTGTAGACCAGCGACAGATACGCCCCCGCAAGGCCCGCGCAGGCGCCACCGAACAGGATCGCGAGGAAGCGGGCTTTCAGGACCGGCAGCCCGAGCGCGTGGGCGGAGGCATGGTTCTCCCCGATGGATCGAAGGATGAGCCCTGCCCGCGACCGGTTGAGGTAGAGGCCGACCGCCACCGTGAGGATGATCGAACCGTAGACAAAGAGATCCTGCCCAAAGAACAGGCGTCCGACGAGAGGCAGATCCGTGAGGCCGGGGACGTGGATGGGCGCCACGGGATCGCGCCGCGCACCCACGAACGGCGCGCCGATGAGGCCGGACAGGCCAAGTCCGAAGATGGTCAGCGCCAGACCCGATCCGACCTGATTGGCGGCGAAACCCAGCACCACGACGGCGAAGAGGACCGCCATCAGCGCCCCGGCGAGCATTCCCGCGCCCACTCCCATCAAGGTCGAGTCGAAGGTGACGGCGGCGGCGAAGCTGCAGGCGGCACCCATCGCCATCATGCCCTCGAGGCCGAGATTGAGCACGCCGGAACGCTCGGCCACCAGCTCGCCGATCGAGGCGATCAGGAGAGGCGTCGATGCGGTGACGATGGTGAGGAGGATCGCCTCGAAAGTGGTCATGCGGTCGCTCCCCGGCTGACGATGCGGATGCGGTTGCTCACCAATGCGTCGGCGGCCAGCACGCACAGGAGCAGGATGCCCTGGAATGCCTGGGTGAGATCGAGCGGCAGCTTGAGCATGATCTGGGCGCTCTCGCCGCCGATGAAGGTCAGCGAAACGACCAGCGCCGCCACCAGGATGCCGATGGGATTGAGCCGCCCGAGAAACGCCACCGTGATGGCGG
The DNA here is from genome assembly GCF_056402495.1 of Microvirga sp. P4_A5. Taxonomy (NCBI): domain Bacteria; kingdom Pseudomonadati; phylum Pseudomonadota; class Alphaproteobacteria; order Hyphomicrobiales; family Methylobacteriaceae; genus Microvirga; species Microvirga sp. P4_A5. Next base: position 5,867 of record NZ_JBFUHH010000081.1, read on the forward strand.
TAAAGCCATAGCCGGGCGAAATCGAGGGCTGGAGCTGGCCGATCTGTCCCGCCACTTCGGAAATGCCCGCAAGGCCTGCGAGACCGCCTGAAATGCCGAAGACCGCGAGCGTCGTCGTCTTGGAATCGAAGCCTGCGAACCGCGCCGCCCGGGGCGCATCGCCGCTGAGACGCAGGCGATAGCCGAACAGGGTTCGACCAAGCACGACCGCCGTGATGAGGACGGCGATCAGCGCGAACACGAAGCCGTAATGAACGCGCCCCGCCTCGAAGATCGCCGGGAGGGTCGCGGCGGGATCGAAGGTGACCGATTGGGGAAAGTTGAAGCCCTTTGGATCCCGCCACGGTCCGCGCACCAGATAATCGAGGACCAGTTGCGCGATATAGACCAGCATCAGGCTGGTGAGGATCTCGTTGACGCCGAAACGGGTCTTGAGAAAGGCCGGGATGAGCCCGTAGAGGGCGCCGCCCACGATACCCGCCACCATCATCGCGGGCAGCACCCAGGCGCCCGCGTCGCTGCCGTGGGTCCGCAGCGCAAGCCAGCTCCCCAGCACCGCGCCGATCACGTATTGGCCTTCAGCGCCGATGTTCCAGAGGTTGGCCCGGAAGCAATAGGACAGGCCGATGGCGATCAAGGCCAGCGGGGTCGCCTTGACGAGGATTTCCTGCAGCGCCCAGGGATCGCTGAGAGGCTGCGTGACATAGACCTGAAAGGCCGCGAGCGGCGAGCGCCCCATCAGCCAGATCACGAGACCTGCGATCAGGAACGCGGTGACGAACGCGAGAACCGGCGCGAGCGCGCGCCAGACAGCGGAAATCGACGCGCGCGGCGTCAGCTCAAACCGCATGGATGGCCTCGCGCGACGTCTCCGCGGCTCCGAGCATTTCGAGCCCCACCGATTCCTTTGTCCATTCCGAAACGGGTTTCAACGGGCTCAACTTTCCCTGATGGATGACCGCCATGCGATCGGCGATTTCAAAGAGTTCGTCCAGATCCTGGCTGACCACGACAACCGCGCTTCCCTCCGTGGCGAGGTCGACCAGCGCCTGGCGGATCAGACGCGCCGCGCCGGCATCGACGCCCCAGGTCGGCTGGTCGACGATGAGAAGAGCGGGTTTGCGGATCATTTCCCGGCCGATGACGAATTTCTGCAGGTTCCCGCCCGACAACTTTCGCGCCTGTGGGTCGGCCTCTGACATCCGCACGTCGAAACTCTGCACGATGCTCTGGGCAAAACGACGGGCCGCGCGAACGAGGATGAAGCCCGCGCGGCTGACCTCGGCTGCGGCATGAGAGATGAGGGTGTTTTCGCTCAGGCTGTGGGTCGGCGCGGCCGCATGGCCGAGGCGTTCCTCCGGCACGAACGCCGACCCGAGACGCCGCCGCGCGTCGATGCCGAGGGTGCCGCAGGCGCGGCTCCCGATGACGATGGCGTTGTCGCGATCGACAATCCGCTCGCCGGACAGGACGGCGAAAAGCTCGCTCTGGCCGTTCCCGGCAATTCCGGCGATTCCCACCACCTCGCCCGCATGGGCCACGAGATCTATGTTCGAGAGCGCAACCCCGTGAAGAGAGGGAGCCGGTACAGACAGGCGATCGACCCTCAGCATCTCGACGCCGGGTCGATGGGGAACGGTGCTGCGCACCTCGCCGACCTCATTGCCCACCATCAGAGCGGCGATTTCCCTGGCGCTCTTCGCGCGGGGATCGATGTCCGCCACGGTCCTGCCGGCGCGCAGGATCGTCGCCTTCTGGCAGAGACGGCGCACCTCTTCGAGCTTGTGCGAAATATAAAGGATCGACACGCCCTCGGCCGAGAGTTTGTCGAGCGTGACGAACAGATGCTCGGCTTCCTGCGGCGTCAGCACGGAGGTCGGTTCGTCGAGAATGAGCAGGCGTGGACCTTGCAGCAGGCAGCGGACGATTTCGATGCGCTGACGTTCGCCCGCCGACAGCGTCCACACCGCGCGGTCGGCTTCGAGCGCCAGACCGTAATTGTGAGATATGTCGCCGAGCCGCCGGCGAACGGCGTCGAGCGTCCACTCATCCGACAGCGCGACCGCGATGTTCTCCGCGACCGTCAGCTCGTCGAACAGGGAGAAGTGCTGGAACACCATTCCGATTCCGAGCGCCCGCGCCTCGACCGGTGAGGAGATGGTGACCGGTCCGCCCTCCCAGACGATCTCTCCGCCGCTCGGCTCGACGACCCCGTACAGGATCTTCACCAAGGTCGACTTGCCCGCGCCGTTCTCGCCGAGGAGCGCATGGATTTCGCCGGGACGGATCGACAGATCGATGGCGTCATTGGCCAGGAGTTCGCCGTAGCGCTTGCTGATTCCCCGCAATTCGACGAGGGGCTGGCCGGATGATGGTGGGTCTGCCTTCACGCACTGAAACTCTGGGTGAAAAGGTTGAAGACGGGTTTCGCGGGAGGACGTTGCGGGTGAAACTGGAACTGAAGCATCAATCCCTTGCGGCATCGACGTCTGCAGGCGAAAGGATCATAGGGACGGGATGCGCCTATCGGCAATGGCGAATGCATCGAATATGGTGAGTTTGCAAGCGCCGCATGGTTGATCGGCAGGCTTGCGCCACGAGAGGACGGCATGACGGATCGGGACTTCGACATCGTGATCGTCGGCGCGGGCGCGGTGGGGCTCGGCGCGGCGCTCGCCTTCGCACGAGACGGCTACAGCACGGCGCTCGTCGGTGGTCTCGACGCCCGACGGGACGGACGCACCGTCGCGCTGCTGAACGGATYGGTGCGTTTTTTCGAAGCGCTAGGCCTCTGGCCAACCCTTACGCCGCGCGCCGCGCCCCTCGAGACGATGCGCATCATCGACGATACCGGGAGCCTCTTCCGCCCGCCGCCCGTGTCGTTTCGCGCGGCGGAGATCGGTCTCGATGCGTTCGGGTGGAATATCGAGAACGCCGACCTCGTCGAGATTCTCGCCGAGGCCGCTCGCCGGCAGGACCACCTGAGACTGTTCGACGGCCAGGCCACCGGCATCGAGAACGAAACCGGACAGGCGCTGATCCGGCTGGAGGGCGGCGACGTCCTTCAGGCGAAGCTCGGCGTCGCGGCCGATGGACGCAATTCCCAGCTTCGCCAAAGCGTCGGAATCGAGGCGCGGCGTTGGTCCTATCCGCAATCGGCCGTCACGGCGATCCTTGCGCATGAGCGGCCCCATCGAGAGACATCGACGGAGTTCCACACCCGGAACGGCCCGTTCACGCTGGTTCCCCTGCCCGGTCGCCGGTCGAGCCTTGTCTGGGTCACCAGTCCCGATGAGGCCGAAACCTTGACCGGACTTGGCGACGGCGATCTCGCCATGCGGATCGAGCGGCAGGCGCAGTCCATTTTGGGTGCGATGAAGATCGACGGCGCGCGGGGCACATTTCCGATGACGGGCATGTCCGTCGACCGCTACACCGCCCCCCGCTTGGCGCTGGTGGGCGAGGCAGCCCACGTGTTCCCTCCCATCGGTGCACAAGGGTTGAATCTCGGTCTGCGGGATGTGGCGGCACTGCGGGATGCGGTCATCGATGCGGGCGACGCGGGCAAGGACCCTGGCTCCTTCGAGGCCCTCGATCGATACCAGTTCGGACGCGACATCGATGTCCGGCTCCGGACGGCCGCGGTGGACAGCCTCAACCGCACCCTGCTCAATGGCATCCTGCCGGCGGATTTCCTGCGCGGCGCGGGGCTTCTCGGCCTGAGCCAGATCGGCCCCTTACGCCGGGCCGTGATGCGGGAGGGCGTCCTTCCCCGCATCGGCACGCCGCGCCTGATGAAGGCCGCTTCTATCAGGGAAACAGATCGTACGGCAGGGCCCCGAGGCGGATCAGAAGCAGAAGCCCCGTAAGCGTGACCATCGAGGCGAGCGTCCCGATCAGCACGCAGGCGGATGCGCGCTCGACGCCGACATCGTATTGGGTCGCTATCACGAAAATGTTCAGGGCCGGTGGCAGGGCCGCCATGGTGATCGCCGCATAGGTCCAGACAGCCCCGAAATCCCCCATCGCCGACAGCAATAGCCAGATCAGCAGCGGATGGACGATCAGCTTGATCGTCGCCAGCGCCGGCACTCCGTCGGGGATGCGCCACAGGGGCCGCATGGCGACGGTGACGCCAAGGATGAACAGCGCGCAAGGGGCCGCCGCACCCGAGAGCCAGGTGACCATCTGGTCCGCAGCCTGAGGCAGTCGCAGGTGAAAATAGCTGGCGGCGATGCCCAGGGCGATCGCCACGTTGAACGGATGCGTGAGGATCCGCCAGACGATCATGCGGATGGTGGCACTCACACTGAGCTTTTCGATACCCGCCACAGACATCAGGAGCGGCACCAGGGAGAACAGCAGGAGATTGTCGAAGACGAAGATCAGCACCACCGGAGCGCTGGCGGCGGCCCCGAGGGCGCCGAGCACGAGGGGTGGCCCCATATAGCCGACATTCGAGTAGGACCCCGCCACCCCCTGCATGACCGATTGCGGGAGATCGCGCGTGTGGCGCCAGCCGGTGCCGAAAGCCATCGCGAAGACGAGGAACGTCGAGAGAGTGGTGGCGGCGATGAAGGGCCAATTCGCCAGTTGTTCGAGAGGCTTGTCGGCGATGAGGCGGAAGAACAGGCTCGGCAGGGAGACGTAGATCAGGAAAAACTGCATCCAGGCGAGGCCGGCCTCATGCTGGCGCACCACCTTGCCGCAGAAGAAGCCGAGCCCGATCAAGCCGAAAAAGGGCGCAAGAAGATTGAAAAGCCCGATCAATTCGGACATCGGGCTGCTCCGCGCGACTGACTTACCCGGTCACTTCTGGCGAAATTCGCCTCCCGCGACAATGGCTCCCCGCGCCCGGCGGGCAGACCGAAATCGCAGGGCATTTCGAATTCGTTAACGCCCTGGGCATACCGTGTGGGGCGTGGTCGGTTTGCGATCAACAGGCCGATCCCCCATATGCGGGTCGAGGAGTTCAGGACCGATGAAAGCTAATTCAGCAAGATTCGCGATCGGCCAGGTGGTGAAACACAGATTATTCGCATTCCGGGGACTGATTTTCGATGTCGATCCGGAATTCGACAACACTGAGGATTGGTGGCTCTCGATTCCCGAGGACATCAGGCCCAGCAAGGAACAGCCGTTCTACCACCTGTTCGCCGAAAACGCGGAGACCGAGTACGTCGCCTATGTGTCGGAGCAGAATCTCTTGCCCGATACCTCCGGCGAGCCGCTTCGCAACGCGTTGATCGAGGAAATGTTCGACCGTGACGAATCGGGCGCCTATCGGACAAAGCCCACCTTCGCCCACTGAAAACTCAGTGAGCGCTCAAATAAAAACGCCGGGCTCGATGCCCGGCGTTTTCGTGAATCGGTGGACCCGAGCCGATCAGGGCTTCGGGGCGGGGGCCGCCGGGGCCGCGGGGGCTGCTGCTCCAGGCGCTGCCGAACCCGCTCCGAGTTGCTTGCGAAGCTCTTCGCTGCGCTTCTCGAGTTCTTCCTGCAGCTTCTTCTGCTGCTCTTCGAGCACCTTCGGGTCAATCGCCGGGCCGTCGAAGGCCTTGGCGAAGCCGGCGACCGGGACCGCGAAGGTCACTTCGCGACCGGCTTGGTTCTGCACGCTGACGTTCAGGTTGTTGCCCTTCTTGAGCGCCGCGATGAAATCGTCCTTCACCGGCGATTCGGCGAAGCAGCCATTCGGGAAGCAGACGGCATAGCGGCCGGGCGTGGGCTGGCCCTGATCGACCGTGAAGCGGATGCCGGGCTGGAGGAGAAGGCCGAGGGGCATCAGGAAGCGCACGATCTTCTGCGGCTGCTGTCCGCCCTTCACGTCATAGAGCGCGACGGCGAGGACCGGCTGGCCCTGATCCGAGACGAAATCGCGGGTGGTGTAGCAGATTTCCGCATTGGTGCCCTGGTCCTTGCCGCAGACCTTCGTCCATTCCGGCTGGGAGGGTTCGGCCTTGACCTGCACGACCATGGGACCGGTCTGCTGGGCCTGCTGGCCGGCGGGAGCGCCGGGCACGGGTGCGGCGGGCGCAGCGGGAGCGGGAGCGGCAGGCCTGGCGGGAGCAGGCGCCGAGGGGCGCTGCGCCGGAGCCGGCTGGGCGGGAGGCGTCTGCGCCAGAACCGGCGAAGCGGCCAGAGTGAGAGCGAGAGCCGTGGCCAGGCCGCGGGTGCCCCCCAGGCTCGCGAGGCGGGTCGCGAATGACATGTGGTAGATCCTCTTCAATCGAAGGCAGGCTTTGCGAAGGACGGCTTTTGCTTATTGGCCGAAGGGTTCGGCCCGTTCGTAACTTTCAAGAACGGTGAATCTTTGCTGATTAAGGCGAAGACATGACGTGTTGGGCTCCTTTAACCTTTCGCAAGTTAGGTTTCCAGTCATGATGGCCAACTTTCTTTACACTATTCAGGGTGGATTTTCGGGACCCGGGCCACGTCGTGGGACGGCTCTCAAGATGCGGGGATTGCTGAGACATATCGCGGTTTTGTGCCTGGCGTTGGTGGCGGCAACCGGCGCCTCGGCGGCGGGCCCCGAGCGTCACGGCCTCGCGATGCATGGCGAACCCGCGCTCGCCGCCGGTTCCCAAGGGCTGCCCTATGCGAACCCGGATGCTCCCCGGGGCGGCCGAATCGTTCTCGGCCTGCAAGGCACGTTCGACAGCCTCAACCCGCTCATCGTGCTGGGCGTGGCTCCCGATGCGGTCCAGCGATATGTGCTGCAAAGCCTGATGATCCGCTCGCAGGATGAGCCCTTTTCGCTCTACGGCCTCGTCGCCCACTCGGTGGAAATGCCCGATGACCGCAGCGAGATCACCTTCAACCTCGATTCCCGTGCCCGGTTTTCGGACGGACACCCACTGACGGCCGAAGACGTCCGCTTCACGTTCGAGGCGCTGAAGAAGGACGGCAAGCCCTTCCACCGGAGCACATTCGCACAGGTCAAGGCGGTCGAGGTCGAGAGTCCCCATCGCATCCGCTTCGACCTCTCGGGGGTTGGCGATCGCGAATTGCCCTTGATCATCGCCATGATGCCGATCTTCGCCGCGCATGCGAGCGATCCGGAAACCTTCGCCAGGACCAGTCTCACGCCGCCCATCGGCTCGGGTCCTTATGCGATGACCGAGGTGCGGCCGGGAGAGCGGGTGGTGCTCAAGCGCCGGGCCGATTACTGGGGCAAGGACCTTCCGATCACGCACGGGCTCTATAATTTCGATGAGATCAGATACGATTTCTATCGCGATGCCAATACCCTGTTCGAAGCGTTTAAGGCGGGACTTTATGATTACCGGCTGGAAGGCGACGCCAGCCGATGGGCGACGGGCTATGATTTCCCGGCCTTGCGGGAGGGCCGGGTCATCCGCGAGACGTTGCCAATCCGATCGCCCAAGGGGATGAGCGGGTTCGTGTTCAACACGCGCCGCCCGCTCTTCGAGGACGTTCGTGTCCGTGAGGCGCTCGGCTATCTGTTCGATTTCGGATGGGTGAACCGAAACCTCTATTTCGGGCTCGTCACGAGGTCGGACAGCTACTTTGCCGGGTCCGACCTTTCCTCCGCCGGAAAACCGCCCACGCCCCGCGAGCAGCAATTGCTGGCCCCTTATGCCGGTTCGTTGAACCCGGCGATCCTGTCCGGCACCTGGGCCCCGGCCTCGTCGGATGGTTCCGGACGGGATCGAGGTACCGCCCGTCAGGCCCTCGACCTTCTGGAACAGGCCGGCTGGGTAATCGACGGCGGGGTTCTCCGAAACCGCAAGACCCGGCAGCCCTTCGCGTTCGAAATGCTGGTGAACTCCCGGCAGCAGGAGCGTCTTGCCCTCAATTTCGCCGAGTCGCTGACCCGGATCGGGGTTCGCGCCCGGGTGCGACTCGTCGACGATGTCCAGTACTGGCGCCGCCTGTCGAAATTCGATTTCGACATGGTCCAGTCCACGTGGTTCGCCTCCATGTCACCGGGTAACGAGCAACGCAACCGCTGGTCGAGCGCCGCCGCCTCGCGCGAGGGATCGCTGAATTATGCCGGGGCCGCCTCGCCGGCGATCGACGGTATGATCGACGCGCTGCTGATGGCGAAGGAGCGGGAGGATTTCGTATCGGCCGTTCGCGCGCTCGATCGCGCGCTCCTCTCCGGCTTCTATGTGGTGCCGCTTTTTTACGTGGACAATCAATGGCTCGCCCGTGACAGCAAGCTGAGGCGCCCGGATAAAGTCCCGCTGCTCGGCACGACGAGCGACACCTGGTGGCGCGCCGCGGATTAGCGGTATCGCCCCTTTATGTTGCAGTGCCGTTCATCTGACGAGTGAAACAAAGAGCGTGGCTATGCGTTGGTGGGCATCGTCCTCCCGGCGAAATGTTGCACTGCAGGAAAAATCATGTCCGAGATGCCCAAAGTCCTGGTGGTTGACAGTGGTCGCAGAGCGCCCGACAGCGCCCTCTCGACCGAACTCGCCGAAATGGGCATTGCCAGCGTCACTACGCCCTTCGAGGCGGCGGACGAGGTGCTGGCGACGATGTCGATCCCGGTGGCGATCGTCCTCCAGCTTTCCCGGCACAGCGACAGGGCCGAGCAGAAGCGGTTCATGGAGCTCGCCAGCCGTCTCCGCGCGGCCATGCGATCCAGCGGAACGCCGGTCATCGTCACCGGCGGCGTCAGCGGTGCCGCCACCATGCTCCAAAGCCATCTCGGGGCCCGCGCGGTCGCCCACGACGCTTCGCGCTAGGCCGCTTTCTTCTCGGCGATCTGCACCAGCTCCCGCAGGATGACCCGCGCTGTCTTCAACCGCTCGTCCGGCGTCCGCACATCCCGGACGAACACGATCTTCATGTCGGGGCGGACCTTCGCAAACGACGCCTGCTCCGTGACGTAGGAGACGAGACCCGTGGGGTTGGCGAACGAGTTGTCGCGGAACGACACGATGAGGCCCTTCGGTCCGCCGTCCACCTTCTCGATATTGGCCCGGCGGCACAGGACCTTGATGGCCATGATCTTCAACAACTGGTCGACTTCGGAGGGCAGCGGGCCGAACCGGTCGATCAATTCCGCTCCGAAGYTGTCGATCTCGCCGTCGGTTTCCAGCGTCGACAGGCGACGATAGAGGCCGAGCCTCGTCTGAAGGTCCTCCACGTAGCTCTCGGGGATCATCACCGGCGCGCCCACCGAGATCGTGGGCGACCATTGATCCTCGGTCGGCTCTTCCACACCGGCCTTCAACTGAGCCACTGCCTCCTCCAGCATCTGCTGGTAAAGCTCATAGCCGACTTCCTTGATATGACCGGACTGCTCGTCGCCCAAAAGGTTGCCGGCGCCGCGGATATCGAGATCGTGCGAGGCGAGCTGGAAGCCCGCGCCGAGCGTGTCCAGCGTCTGCAGGACCTTGAGACGGCGCTCCGCCTGCACGGTGAGCGGCTTCGTCGCCGAGACCGTGAAGACCGCGTAGGCACGCGTCTTCGAGCGGCCAACCCGGCCCCGCAACTGGTAGAGCTGCGACAATCCGAACATGTCGGCGCGGTGCACGATGAGCGTGTTGGCGGTCGGGATGTCGAGGCCGGATTCGACGATCGTGGTCGAGAGCAGGATGTCGTATTTGCCCTCGTAGAAGGCCGTCATCACGTCCTCGAGCTGGCCCGCCGCCATCTGTCCGTGCGCCACCGCGACTTTTGCTTCCGGCACTTCCTTCTCCAGGAAGGTTTTCACCTCGGCGAGGTCGTCGAGGCGCGGGGCGACGTAGAAGGCCTGCCCGCCCCGGTAGCGTTCGCGCAGGAGCGCCTCGCGAACGAGCAGCGGGTCGAACGGCGTGATGAAGGTTCGCACGGCCAGCCGGTCGACCGGCGGCGTGGTGATCAGCGACAATTCTCTCACGCCGGTCAGCGCCAGCTGCAATGTACGCGGGATCGGTGTGGCGGAGAGCGTGAGGACGTGGACCTCGGCACGCAGCTCCTTCAGGCGCTCCTTGTGGCTGACGCCGAAATGCTGCTCCTCGTCCACGACGATGAGGCCGAGATCCTTGAAGGCGATCGCCTTGCCGAGAAGGGCGTGGGTGCCGATCACGATGTCGACGGTCCCGTCCTTGAGCCCTTCCTTGACCTTCTTCATCTCCGCGGCGGGCACAAAACGCGACGCCTGGGCGACATTGAGTGGCAAGCCACGGAAACGATCGCAGAACGTCTTGTAGTGCTGGCGGGACAAAAGCGTCGTCGGCACGACCACTGCCACCTGCTTGCCGTTCATGGCCGCGACGAAAGCCGCGCGAAGCGCCACCTCGGTCTTGCCGAAGCCGACATCGCCGCAGACCAGCCGGTCCATCGGCCGACCCGAACCCATGTCGTCCAGCACCGCCTCGATGGCGTTGAGCTGGTCTTCCGTCTCCTCATAAGGGAAGCGGGCGGCGAATTCGTCGTAGAGGCCTTCCGGCGGCGTCAGGCGCGGAGCGTCCTTCAGGATGCGCGCCGCCGCGATCTTCATCAGGGCGCCCGCCATCTCGCGGATGCGCTGTTTCATTCGCGCCTTGCGCGATTGCCAGGCCCCGCCGCCGAGCCGGTCGAGCTGGACCTCGGTTTCCTCCGACCCGTAGCGGGTCAGCAATTCGATGTTCTCGACCGGCAGGAAGAGGCGGTCGCCGCCAGCGTAGTGAAGCTCGAGACAATCATGCGGCGCGCCCGCGGCCTCGATGGTTTTCAAGCCTTCGAAGCGGCCGATGCCATGGTCGACGTGAACGACCAGATCGCCCGGGGTCAGGGCCGCGATCTCGGTCAGAAAATCCTGCGGGCGCTTGGCCTTGCGCTTCTGCCGCACCAGACGGTCGCCCAGGATGTCCTGTTCGCTGATGACCGCGAGATCGCCGACCTCGAAACCGGATTCGAGGCTCCAGACGCCGACCGGCACCTCGTTGCGGGGATAGGCCATCGCCTGATCGAATTTCGAGATCAGTTTCGTCTGACGCAGATCGTGATCCTGCAGCACATGGGTCAGGCGCTCGCGCGAGCCCTCCGACCACGCGCCGAGGATGACCCGCATCTTCCTGGCCTGAAGCTCGCGAATATGAAGGATCGCGGCCTCGAAGACGTTGGCGCTCTCGTCGGCCCGTTCGGCGATGAAATTGCGACCCCGTCTCGCCTCACAATCGACGATGATCCGGCCGCCCTGCTCGGGCACCGCGAACGGCGTCAGGCGGGCGAGCGTCAGGTCGCCGGTGCGCTTCGCCCACTCGTCCGGTGAAAGGTAGAGAGCGTCCGGGGGTAGCGGTCGATAGGGCGCCACGCCCGGCTGGTTCTGGCCCATGGCCTCGCGGCGGGCGTCGTAGTAATCCTTGACCTGCGCCAGCCTCTCGCCAGCCGCATCGTCGACCATGCTGTCGAAGACGACCGGGATATCGGGAACGTAGTCGAGCAGCATGTCGAGCCGGTCGTTGAACAGCGGCAGCCAATGTTCATGGCCGGGATAGCGACGCCCCTCGCTGATGGCCTCATACAGCCGGTCGTCCCGCGTGGGCGCGCCGAAGGCCGCCACATAGGATTGGCGGAAGCGCTTGATGCTGTCCGTCGTCAGCTGCACCTCGCTCATGGGAACGAGATCGAGAGCGCGTAAGGTGCCGACGGTCCTTTGGGTTTCCGGGTCGAACGAGCGGATGGATTCGAGCGCGTCGCCGAAAAAGTCGAGGCGCACCGGGTTGGGCAGGCCTGCCGGATAGAGATCGATGATGCCGCCGCGAACCGCGTATTCGCCCGTGTCCCGCACGGTGCCGGTGCGGGCGAAACCGTTGGTTTCGAGCCAGCCGATCAGCAGCGTCGTATCCACCACGTTTCCGGGCGCCGCCGAGAAGGTTTCGGCGGCGATCCGGGACCGGGGCGGCACCCTCTGGACGAGGGCGTTCACGGTGGTGGAGAGGATGCGAGGCTTGTCCTCGGCCGTCTTGGAGCGGGCCAGCCGGGAGAGCGTCGTCATGCGCTGGGCGGTGACGGCGGTGTTGGGGGAAACCCGGTCGTAGGGCTGGCAGTCCCAGGCGGGGAATTGCAGCACCTCGATCTCGGGCGCGACGAAACCGAGTCCGTTGATGAAGTTCTGCTGCCGCTGACCGTCGCGCGATACATGGACGAGGACCGCCGGTCCCTCGACCTTTCCGGACAATCCCCGCGCCAGATCGGCGACCGCGAGCGTATCGAACCCGTCCGGGACGCTGGACAGGGTCAGGCTCTGGCCCTTCTTGAGGGCATCCAAGGCGCGGATCAGGGGAGACTTCATGACAATCGGTCGGATCTATTCTGGAGGAACGAGGAGCAGGTCAGGTGTGGATGGGCGAGGAATGGGAATGAAACGCCTTCATGCGCCGGAAAAGCGCCGTGTCGTATTCCGCCGGCGTTTCCGCCTCGCCGGTGATCCAGGCAAAGAGGTCACGGTCGACAGCGTCGATCAGGCGTTCGAAGTCCGCGAGCTCGGATTCGGCAAGCGTCCCGATCTCCGCATCCGCGAAGCGCCCCATGATCAGGTCCATCTCGCGCATACCCCGATGCCACGAGCGATAGAGGATCTGTTTGCGGCGGACGTCGAGATCCGCGCTGCTGCGTGTGGTTCCGCTCATGACAGGGCTCCGGGAAGATGGCGTCGCCTTGAGGCGGCATTGCGGCTATATAACCGCCCACGCTCATCTTGCCACCCGTTTGCGAATTGAACGCCCGTTTGAATGTCATTGCGCCCTTCCCTTCTCGATCCGCTATTCGCCCCGGCCAGCACCCTGCCGGGCGTCGGGCCCAAGATAGCGCCCTTGCTGGACCGCCTGCTCGCTGAGCCGGGGCGGCAGACGCGCGTCGCCGACCTGCTGTTCCATCTCCCCACGAGCGGGATCGCCCGCGAGCTCAAGGGCTCCATCGCCGACGCGCCGGTCGGCGAGCCGGTGACGCTTGCGGTGACGGTGACGGCGCATCGTCCACCCCCACCGGGCCGGCGCGGCCCCCACAAGATTCTGGTGGAGGATGAGACCGGCGACGTGACGCTGGCTTTTTTCAACGGCCACAAGGCCCGGCTGGAAAAACTGCTCCCGTTGGGCGAACGCCGGTATGTGTCGGGCAAGATCGAGATGTGGGACGGAATGCGCCAGATGGTCCATCCCGACCGCGTCCTCGACGAGCGCGGCTTGGCGACCCTGCCCGCCGTCGAGGCGATCTACGGCCTCACCGAGGGACTGTCATCGCGGATGGTCGGCCGCTACATGGGCGCGGCCCTCGAAAAGGTCCCGCGCCTTCCCGAATGGCAGGATTCCGCCTGGCTGAAACGCAGCGGGTCGCCGGATTTTCAGAGCGCGCTCGCCGCCCTGCACCGCCCCGACGACGCCAGGGCCCTGACCGACGAAATGCTCGCCCGCTCCGGCCCGCGCCGCCGCCTTGCCTATGACGAGCTGCTGGCCTCGCAGCTCGCGCTGGCTCTGGTGCGAAGCCGGATGCGGCGCCTTCCGGGACGCGTCAATGCGGGCGACGGCAGGCTGGTGGAACGGCTGCGCTCGATGCTGCCCTTCGGCCTGACGGGGGCTCAGGAAAAGGCGGTCGAGGATATCCGCCGCGACCTCGTCTCCGACAAGAAGATGCTGCGGCTTCTCCAGGGCGACGTGGGCTCCGGCAAGACCGTCGTCGGCCTGCTGGCGATGGCGAGCGCCATCGAGGCGGGGCGGCAGGCGGCGCTGATGGCCCCGACGGAAATCCTCGCGCGGCAGCATTACGAGCGCATCGCCCCGATGGCGCGGGACGCCGGCTTGTCGATCGCGCTCCTCACCGGCCGGGACAAGGGCGCCGAACGGCGGGCCGTGCTGGCCGGGTTGGGCGACGGCACGATCCAGATCGCGGTCGGGACCCACGCGCTCTTTCAGGAAGGCGTCGCCTTCAAGGACCTTGGCGTGGCGGTGGTGGACGAGCAGCATCGCTTTGGCGTCCATCAACGCCTTGCGCTCGGCGCCAAGGGCGAGGCGGTCGACATTCTGGTGATGACCGCGACCCCGATCCCGCGCACCCTCGCCCTCACCTATTTCGGCGACATGGACGTGTCGGTGCTCGATGAGAAGCCCGCGGGTCGCAAGCCGATCGCCACGAAAGTGATTTCCATCGAACGCCTGGACGAAGTCGTGGGCGGGATCGGACGGGCGATCCGCAATGGCGATCAGGTCTATTGGATCTGTCCGCTGGTCGGCGAATCCGAATCCCTCGACCTTGCGGCCGCCGAAGAACGGCACGAGCAACTGCGATCCATCTTCGGCGATTGCGTCGGGCTCGTTCACGGCAAGCTCGCGGGCCGCGACAAGGACGCGGCGATGGAGCGTTTCTCGTCGGGCGAAACGAAAATTCTGGTGTCGACGACGGTGATCGAAGTCGGCGTCGATGTGCCGAACGCCTCCATCATGGTCATCGAGCATGCCGAGCGGTTCGGGTTGGCGCAGCTACACCAGTTGCGCGGCCGCATCGGACGCGGCTCGCGCGCCTCCACCTGCCTTCTGCTCTACAAGGGGCCGCTCGGACAGACCGCGCAGGCCCGTCTCGAGATGATGCGCGAAAGCGAGGACGGCTTCCGCATCGCCGAGGAGGACCTCCGCCTGAGGGGCGAAGGCGAGGTGCTTGGCACGCGGCAATCGGGTCTTCCCGGCTTCAAGCTCGCCCGACTGGAATCGGACGCCGACCTGCTCTCCGCCGCCCGCGACGACGCGCGGCTGATCGTGGAGCGCGACCCCGATCTCACGAGCGTGCGCGGCGAGGCGTTGCGGGTGCTGCTTTATCTCTTCGAGCGCGATGCGGCGATTCGGTTGTTGAGGGC
>NZ_JBFUHH010000082.1:0-20624 GCF_056402495.1 Microvirga sp. P4_A5
TGTCCCGTTCGGGGAGCTGCATGACCATGYCGAGGGCACGTCCACGGGGAATGATCGTGGCCTTGTGGACCGGATCGGTCGCCGGGACGTTCAGCGCCACGATGGCGTGGCCCGCTTCGTGATAGGCGGTCAGGCGCTTCTCGTCGTCGGTCATCACCAGGGTGCGGCGCTCCGCGCCCATCATGACCTTGTCCTTGGCGTCCTCGAACTCGCTCATGGTGACGATCCGCTTGCCGCGGCGGGCCGCCAGCAGCGCGGCCTCGTTGACGAGGTTCATCAGATCGGCGCCCGAGAAGCCGGGGGTGCCCCGTGCGATGACCTTCAGGTCGACGTCGGGAGCGAGCGGCACCTTGCGGACGTGGACGCGCAGGATCTTCTCGCGGCCGAGTACGTCGGGGTTTGGAACCACGATCTGGCGGTCGAACCGGCCCGGACGCATCAGAGCGGGGTCGAGCACGTCGGGSCGGTTGGTGGCCGCGATGATGATCACGCCCTCGTTGGCCTCGAAGCCGTCCATCTCCACGAGGAGCTGGTTCAGGGTCTGCTCGCGCTCGTCGTTGCCGCCGCCGAGACCGGCGCCACGATGGCGACCGACGGCGTCGATCTCGTCGATGAAGATGATGCAGGGCGCATTCTTCTTGGCCTGGTCGAACATGTCGCGCACGCGGCTCGCGCCGACGCCCACGAACATTTCGACGAAGTCCGAGCCGGCGATGGTGAAGAACGGCACATTCGCTTCGCCGGCCACCGCGCGGGCGGTAAGCGTCTTACCGGTGCCCGGAGGACCGACCAGCAGCACGCCGCGCGGAATGCGGCCACCGAGGCGCTGGAACTTCTGCGGATCGCGAAGGAATTCGACGATCTCCTGCAGGTCTTCCTTGGCCTCGTCGACGCCCGCCACATCGTCGAAGGTGACGCGGCCGTGAGCCTCGGTGAGGAGTTTCGCTTTCGACTTGCCGAAGCCCATGGCACGGCCCGCGCCATTCTGCATCTGGCGCGACATGAACACCCACGCGCCGATGAAGAGGGCGATCGGCAGGATGTTCATGAGAAATGCGATGAACCAGGGGGTCGAGTCGGATTGCGGCCGGGCGGTGATCTGGACGCCCTTCTGCTGCAGCTTGGTGACCAGCATCGGGTCATTGGGCGCATAGGACGTGAACGTGCGGCCGTCCGAATAGGTGCCGCTGATCTCAGGGCCCGAGATCACCACATTGGTGATGCGCCCCGCATCGGCTTCGCTCAGCAGCTGGCTGTAGGCGATATCGCTGCCGCCGCCGCGTTGGCCGGGACTCTGGAACAGGGTCACGAGCGCCAACACCAGCAGGAAGATGACAACCCACAAGGCGAAGTTGCGGAAATTTGAATTCATTTGATCAGGTTCTGCCCCAGAGGGAGAGGGTGCGCAGAGGACGACACGTCCAAGGCGCGGCTAAACTCTATTGAAACTCAATGTAGGCATGGAGCCTTCCCTTGCCAAGGGAATGCGGCGCCGGTGGGGCGCGTTCTTGGCCTGAAGGCTAAGAGAAATGCCTAACGGCCACGCTGGCGCGCGCTCTCGGCCCGGATGGTGAGCCAGCCGCTGCGATCCAGATCCACCAGCGCCCCCGCAATGGTCATCCGCAAGACCTCGCTGCGACGCACGGCCTCGCGAAGCCGTCCCACGCAGGTTTCGAGCCGCTGAAGCCGGCGGCCATCCTCCGGAAGGCCCGCTTCCGAGAGCCCCTTCATCAGCAGCCGCAAGGCGATCTCGAAAGGCTCCGCGGCCATTACCGCCGCGTCGAGCACGACGCCCTCGCCCGCTTCCATCAACCGGCAGCGGCCATAGGCCTCCGCGGTCTTGAAATCCAAAGCCTCGTCCGCCTGCCGGGCCCGGCGGGCAAGCTCGGCGAGGCGCTCCGCACCGAGCCCCTCGGCCGCGAGCGCCGGCATCAGGCGGCGCCACCGGACCCGTGCGAAGCGCTCGTCCCGGTTCGACGGGTCGGTGACAAACCGCCACCCCTCCCGCGTACAAAGATCGACAAGGGTTGCCTTGGGACAATCGAGCAGCGGCCGAAGATGCCGAATGCCGCGGCGATCCCTCTCCGCGGCCATGCCGGACAGCCCCGCAAGTCCCGACCCTCGGGCCATCCGCATGAGGATCGTCTCGGCCTGGTCGTCCAGCGTATGGGCGGTCAGCAGGTGCGAGGCGCTGGTTTCCCGCGCCAGATCGACCAGCAGGCGATAGCGGGCCTCGCGGGCGCGCTCCTGCAGGCCGGTCGCGGGCTTTTCGCCCGTCCAGGCGAGTATCCGATGGGCAAGGCCCAGGGCCGCGGCCTCGGAAGCAACCCACCTCGCCTCCTCGGCCGCTTCCGCGCGCAGGCCGTGATCGACGGTGGCGACAAGGATTTTTCGGGGGGCCGGCCGGGTATTCCAACGGGCGAGCAGGTGCATCAGCGCGATGGAATCGGGCCCGCCGGAGACGGCCGCGATAATGCCGGGCGCCTCGAGCAGTTGGGTAAAAAGTCGTTCAAGCGCCGGTTTGTCGAACGCCGTGGGCAGCCTGTGCGCGGTCGGGGAAACGGTTCTGGTCCATTCAGGCGCAGCGGGCGCGCTTCTGTTCGCGCTCGGATCCCTGGCGGATGCCGGGAGAGGCCTGCGGATATTTACGATCGAGTTCGGCAAACACCGCGCAGGCGCGATCGCGAGCGCCGAGGCCATTCAGCGCAACGCCGAGCTTCAGCAGGGCATCGGGGGCCTTGGTGGCGTTCGGGTGGTCGGTCGAGATGGTCAGGAACTGTTCGGCGGCCTCGCGGAAGCGGCTGCGCTGGAGGTAGGTCTCGCCGAGCCAATAGGAGGCCTCGGGCACAAGGCGGTCGCGGGGATTGGATTGCAGGAACCGGCGAAACCCCATTTCCGCCTGCTCGTATTGCCGTTGCGTGAGATACGAATAGGCGAGTTCGTATTCGGCACGGGGATCGCCCACGCTGGTCGCGGCCACGCTCGGGCTCGTGCGCTCCGGGATCGCCCTGCGGGGCATCGCCGCCTGGGCCGGATTCGGCCGCGTCGGGTTGAGATCGAGGGGCGCGCCGAGCTCGGCCTCTTCCTCGTCGATCAGGTCGCCGATACCGGCGACCTCGCCGTTTGGGACCGGACGGCCGGCACTCTGGCCGAGCGCCGGCGAGGCGGGCGTCGAGCCGAGTTGCTGCGGAGCCCCCGGCGCATCGGGCGCGCTCGACGGATCGAACACGTCGCCGCGCTTCTGGGGTTGGGCCGGAACCGGGCGGCCCGGCGCGGAGGTGGCAGGAGCGGGCTTGGCGCCGCCACGGCCTTCCTGAAAGCGAAATTCCACGTCTTCCTGGAATTTCCGCAGCTGCTCCTTGAGCTGCCGGTTTTCGAATTGAAGCTGCTCGACCTGCCCTGAGAGCTGACGGAACTGGCCTTCGAGGCGGTTGAGACGAACGATCGCATCGGCGGCGTCCTGCGCGAGCGCGGGAGCGGCAAAAGCGGCCACGAGGGCAAAGGTGGCGATCAGGCGACGAAGCATGTTGGATTACCGTGGGGGTCCGAGGAGCCTTGCCGATAACACATAAGGGCCGCCACGGCGACATTGTGGCGGAGCCCATCCGATGCCGCCTTCGCGGCGACACGCGGCCGGYCCTGATAGGGACCGGCCGCGCATTGTCGATCAGGCGCCGGCGCCGCCGTCCAACACCGTGACGGCGCGACGGTTCTGCGACCAGCAGGAGATGTCGTTGCAGACGGCGACCGGGCGCTCCTTGCCATAGGACACGACGCGGAAGCGGGAGGCCTGAATGCCGCGCGACACGAGGTAATCTCGGACGTTCTGGGCCCGGCGGGCGCTGAGCGAGAAGTTGTATTCGCGGGTGCCGCGCTCATCCGCATGGCCTTCGATCAGGAAGGTGTAGCTCGGGTAGCGCGAGAGCCACTGGGCCTGCTTGTCGAGGGTGGCCGTCCCGGTGGGGGTAAGATCGGTCTGGTCGGTCTCGAAGAACACCCGGTCGCCGACATTCACGACGAAATCCTGAGCGCTGCCGGGCGTCGCAGCCCCGGCACCGAAACCACCGGCCCCACCGGCCATCTGGTCTTTGTTGGACGAACACGCCGCCGCCGCGAGGGCGAGGACGATGGCAGCGGCGAACTTGACGGCGCGCAACGTCATCATGGCAATACTCCTTACTCACACAAACACATACGTCTGCCGAACGTTGGGTCGTGTATAGCGGTCGATAGTTAAGGGAGGGTTCCGTCAACCTTGACGGAAGGTTGAGAGACAAGGTGAATCGGTGGGTCGCCGGGATAGTTCGGCTTAGGGTTAATCGAGCGTGAATGCGGCGAAGCGGTGGCAATAAGGCCACGCTTTCTTTGTATCGGCGAAACAATCCCCATATTGTGGAAGCTAAACCCGCGTTTGCGCGTTGTAGAGGCCATGGATACGCCAATACCTCCTACGTCCGCCGTCAGACAGCCGCGAATCGCCAGCATTGGCGATGCCCGCATCGAACGGGCGTTTGCGCGGATCGCCGACAGCGACCTGCGAAAAGGCAACGCCGTCCGGCTTCTCAAGGACGGGCAGGAGAACTACCCCGCCTGGCTCGCCGCCATCGCATCCGCCGAGCGCGTGGTAAATTTCGAGAACTTCATCATCGCCGACGACGAGACGGGCCGGACCTTCAGCGAGGCGTTGATGGAGCGGGCCCGGGCGGGCGTGACGGTCCGCGTGCTGTACGACTGGCTCGGCAGTTCCTGGCGGGCGCTGCCCTCCTTCTGGGGCCGCATGCGCAAAGCCGGCGTGCAGGTCAGGGTCTTCAACCCTCCGCGCCTGACAGACCCATTCATCATCCGCCGCAATCACCGGAAGGTGATCACGATCGACGGCACCCGCGGCTTCGTCGCGGGCCTCTGCGTCTCGAATAGCTGGGAGGGCCACGGAACCGTCGAGCCATGGCGCGACACGGGCCTCGCCCTCGAAGGCCCGGTGGTGTCCGACCTCGACGCCGCCTTCGCCGATAGCTGGGGCCGCGCAGGCGCGCCCCTCGAACGCGGCGAATTGCTGGACGCCAAGGACATCCCGCCGGCGGGCGACGTCGCGGCCCGCGTGATCTGCGGGCAGCCGGGCATGTTCCGGACCTATCGGTTCGACCAGTTCATCGCGTCGATGGCGCAACGCAACCTCTGGCTGACAGATGCCTATTTCGTCGCCACCACATCCTACGTTCAGGCCCTCGGCGAGGCGGCCCGCGACGGCGTTGACGTTCGCCTGCTCGTGCCGGGATCGAGCGACGTGCCGGTGCTCCAGCCAATCGTTCGGGCCGGCTACCGATCCCTCATCGAAGCCGGCATCCGGGTCTTCGAGTGGAACGGCTCGATGATGCACGCCAAGACGGCGGTGGCGGATGGCCGCTGGGCGCGCGTCGGTTCGACGAATCTCAACATGGCGAGCTGGGCCACCAACTGGGAACTCGACGTGGCCGTCGAGGACCAAGGCCTCGCCGAGGCCATGGAGGCGATGTATCTGGAGGATCTCGCCAACGCCACGGAGATCGTTCCCGGCTCCGGCACGCGACGGGTCCAGGCCCGCAACATGCGCTCCCGGCGATTGGGGTCGCGCATGAAACGGGGCGGCGTTCGCCGTCTGGCGGCGGGCGCGCTGGCGCTTAGCAACTCGGTCGGCGGCGCGATGGGCTCGCGTTCGCTGACGGCCACCGAGGCCAGCAGCATCGCCATCATCGGAATCGCCGTGCTGGCGCTGGCGATTGTCCTGGCCCTCGTGCCGGCCCTGCTCGTGGCGCCGGTCGTGCTCGCGCTCGTCTGGCTGGGAGTAGCCCTGCTCATACGTTCCTTCCGCCTCAAGCGGCGGGTGCAGCTTCGTCACCGCAAGCTGAAACTCCGGCGCAAGAGGCACGAGGAGAAGGCGGCCCAGCAGAACGATGGCGTCGTCTCGACGGCGGACTGAGAAAATTCGACTGCCAAGCTGTCCGTTGCGTTGTATACATTTTCCTAAGGGCAGGTGCGAAATCGCGGCCGGGTCCCTCACAGGAGATCATCATGGCGACCGGTACTTCCTCCACTCCATTCCCGACCCTCGACCGCGCCCATGCCATGAGCGTGGTTCTCGCACAGAACTGGTGGGCGGTGGCCCTGCGCGGCGTCTTCGCGATCCTGTTCGGATTGATCGCGCTGTTCATGCCGGGCGCCACCATGCTGTCGCTGGTGCTCTTCTTCGCGGCCTACATGCTCGTCGACGGGGTCTTCGGCATCGTGGCGGCGGTGAAGGCCGCCTCCGATAACCAGCGCTGGGGGCTGCTGGTGCTGGAGGGCATCGTCGACATCGCGGTCGGCGTGATCGCCTTCCTGTGGCCCGGCCTCACGGTGTTGTTCTTCGTCACCTTGATGGGGTTCTGGTCGCTGATCACCGGCGTTCTGATGATCGTCGCGGCGTTCAAGCTGAACCCGGAATATGGCCGCGGCTGGATGATCTTCAGCGGTGTCGTCTCGGTGCTGTTCGGCATCGCGCTGCTCATCGGCCCATTGATCGGCGCCGTGGTGCTGACCTGGTGGCTGGGCGCCTACGCGCTGGTCTTCGGCATTACGCTGCTGGTGCTGGGCTTCAAGCTCAAGAGCCGCAAGGATAGCGCAAAGCTGACCACCACCGGCCAGCGCGTCTAACCGATGAAAAACGGGGCCGTCTCGCGACGACCCCGGTTCTTTCTGGCGATCTCTGCGCCGGACTAACCCTTGCTTTCGCTCAGCAGCGGCGACCATGTCGGGTCAGACGCGTAAGATGGCGTCGGGATGGGTTGCTCGACGCGTCCCGTGATATCGACCATGTAGAGCTTCCCGCCCGACTGCCCGCCGGGATCGCGGAAGAACAGGATGTATTGCCCGTTCGGCGCCCAGGTGGGGCTCTCGTTGTGGAAGCCTTCGGTCAGGATGCGCTCCCCCGAGCCATCCGGCTTCATGATGCCGATGGAGAACCCGCCGGCCCGGCGTTTCGTGAAAGCGATGTAATCGCCCCGCGGCGACCACGCAGGCTGGGAATAGGAGCCTTCGCCGAACGAGATCCGGCGCTGGTTAGAACCGTCCGCCGCCATCGCGTAGACCTGTTGCTGCCCGCCGCGATCGCTTTCGAACACGATCTGCTGACCGTCCGGCGAGAAGGACGGCGAGGTGTCGATCGCGGCCGTCGAGGTAAGCCGGGTGGTAGCGCGCGAATTCAGATCCATCATGAAAATGTTGGCGTTGCCGCCCTGCTGGAGGCTCATGACGATCCGGCGCCCGTCCGGGGCGAAGCGCGGCGATGAGGTCATGTCGGGGAAGTTCCCGACGACCTGGCGCGCACCGGTCTCGAGATTGATCACCTGGACGCGCGGCTGCTGCCCGTCCGCTTGCGACATGTAGGTGATGTCCTGCGTCGCCGGCGAATAGCGGGGCGTCACCACGAGGTTGTCGCCCTGCGTCAGGAACCGCACATTCGCGCCGTCCTGATCCATGATGGCGAGACGCTTGCGGCGGTTTTCCTTCGGGCCGGATTCATCCACGAACACCATGCGGGTGTCGAAGAAGCCGCCGAAGCCGGTGATCTTGGTATAGACGGCGTCGGAAATGATGTGGGCGATGCGGCGCCAGAAATTCGGGTCGGTGGCGTATTGCTGGCCGGTGAGCTGCTGGCCGGTTTCCACGTCCCACAGGCGGAATTCCGCTTTCAGGCGACCCGAGGGATCGCGGGTGACGCGACCGGTGACGAGTGCCTGGGCGCCTGCGAGCTTCCACGCCTCGAAACGGGGCGCGGCATCGAAAGTCGGACGCTCCGGAAAGCGCGATCGGTCGAGCGGCGTGAAATAGCCGGAGCGCTGGAGGTTCTTCGAAATGATGCCCGAGACCTGCTGGCCGAGATCCCCTTCGCCCTGGAAATCCGCGATGGCGATCGGCATGGGCTGGAACTGGCTGCCGGGGCTGATACGGAGCTGGAGCTGCGCCTGGGAGGGAATCGTCGAGACAACAAGGGCGAAGAGGAAGCAAAACGCCGAGAAGATGACGCGATCGATAGAGCGAACTGACATGGCTTGACTGATTTCCATCCTGGGCAGGTGCGAGATTGCGGGAGTTAAACGGAAGGCGGCTCGAAGTGCATGTTCCAATGCTTCCAGGAGCTGTAATAAGGCGCGAATTTGGCCGGAATATTATACGGCGCGCAGCGCCTTAACGCGCGCAGGGCGGCGTCGGCGATCGCGCGGTCGAGACTCGACGAACCGGCCTGGATCACACGGGGTTCCGCGGCGAAACTCCCGTCGGCGTTAAATTTCACTTCCAGCACGGGAACCGCCGAGGTCGTCATGGCGCCGGGCGGCGGGTTGTAGCACCGCGTGATCTGCTCCTTGAGCAGCCCGCCGAGGGCATCCTCCATGCTCGGGCTGAGCTTCGGCGCGTTCCCGGTCTGCGTTCCGAGCGAAGCCGTCTTCTGGACTTCCGGGCCGGTCGCGCCGGAGGACTGGTTTTTCTCTTTGTTGGCGAGCAATTGCTTGATGTCGCCGAAATCGAGCTTCTTGGCGATTTCGGCTTCCTTGCGCGCCTTGGCCTCCGCTTCGTCCTTGGCCTTGGCTTCCGCGAGCTTCTTGGCGTCGGCTTCCGCCTTGGCCTTCGCTTCCGCCTCGGCTTTCGCTTTCGCCTTCGCGTCCGCCTCAGCCTTGGCCTTCGCGTCGGCTTCCGCCTTTGCTTTGGCCTCGGCGACCTTCTGGGCGACGGCTTCGGCTTCGGCCTTTTCGATCAGCTTCTTTTCGTCCTCGGCGTGCGTATCGACCTTCGCCTCCGCGGGTTTCGGGGGCGGCGGAGGCGGCGGGGGTTGGGCCGCCACCGGCTCTTCCTTCTCGGCGACCTTCATCTCTTCCGGACGCTTGGGGGGCGCCGGCGCGTCGCGCTTGTCCTCGCCGGGATCGCGCTGCTCGATCTTGTCCGCCACGCGATCGGCGCGCGGCTTCGGGGTCACTTGCACCTCCTTGGCGGTCTTTTCGCCCTTCGTGATCTGCGAGAACTGGTTGTCGGTGATGATCTCGACCGGGATGCCTTCCTGCGCGGGCGGAAATTGGGCAACCGTCGAGAGCGTCAGCATGGCCGCGCCCAGAATCACGACGTGCGACACCCCCGAGACCCAGAAGCCCGGTTCCGAAGGATTGAATTTGAGCCGCAACGCCACGCTCGTGATCCCTGCCCTTGGCCCTTAGCGCTGATCGGGTTCGGTCACGAGCGCGACGCGCTTGTAACCGGCGGCGGTGACGATCGACATGATCTGCGCGACCCGGCCGTAATCCACCTTCTTGTCGCCGCGCACGAAAATGCGTTCGTCGAAACCCTGCTTGGACGATTCCGCGAGCTTGCCAACGATCATGTCGTCCTTGAGCTCCGCATCGCCCATGAACACCTGGCCGGTGGACCGGATGGAGAGAGTCACGGGCTTGGCGTCCATGTTCAGCGGCGCGGCCTTCGTCTGCGGCAGATCGAGCGGGACGCCCGTGCTCATCATGGGCGCCGCCACCATGAAGATGATCAGCAACACGAGCATCACGTCGATGAACGGCGTCATGTTGATTTCGTTGATGGCGCCGCCGCGACGTGCGCGTCTGCGACGCCGCGAGCTGCCTCCTGCCGAACCTGCCATGGCCATCGCCAATCTCCCCTTCTTAAGCCGCGTGCGCGATGCGCTCGTCGATCTGGCGCGAGAGAATGGCCGAGAACTCGTCGGCGAAGCCCTCGAGCCGCGATTGCAGCTTGCCGACTTCCGATTGCAGCTTGTTGTAGGCGATGACCGCCGGAATGGCCGCGAACAGGCCGATGGCGGTGGCAAACAGCGCCTCGGCGATGCCCGGCGCCACGACCGCGAGGCTGGTGTTGCTGGAAGCGGCGATCGACGTGAACGAATTCATGATGCCGATCACCGTGCCGAACAGGCCGATATAGGGGCCGGCCGACCCGATGGAGGCCAGGATCATCAGTTTCGAATCGAGCCGCTCGACCTCGCGCTGGATGGTCACGTCCAATACCTTGTCGATGCGCTGCCCGAGGCTCTGGAAGGTGCGGCTCGATCCCTCGAACGACCGCTTCCATTCGCGCATGGCGGACACGAAAACCGCTGAGAGGCCCGTCGCCGGCCGGTTCTGCAGGGAGCGATAGAGCTCCTCCAGCGACTGGCCCGACCAGAACACCTCTTCGAACCGGTCCATGGCGCGTTTGGTGCGCGCGTAAAGCAGCGTCTTGTCGACGATCACCGCCCATGACCAGATCGACGCCCCAAGCAGCCCCACCATCACCAGCTTGACGGTGAAATGGGCCTGCCAGAACAGGCTGAAGAGGGACAAGTCGTGTACCGCAGGAGCCGCCTGGGCAACATCAACCGGATTCATAGTCGAGACCTCGCGCTTCGAGTGGCCCCGAGGAGAGCGGGCCACCGCGTTCGTTTAGGAGAGATTTTTTTCGCGTGTCCCGCTCGTTCGCGCTACAATCTGTCAAAAGTATGGGCGCGCCGGCCCGGGAACGAAACTCACTCCCTCCGTTACCTGTTAGGCACAGAGTAAGGTTAAGGCTTGGTTTAAGGGGGACCCTTCTGGCCCCAGCGCAGCCTCAAACAAGCTGGCCCGCTTCCCTCGCCTCATCGAGGATCCAGTTGCGAAAGTCGACGATCGAGGGCCGATCCGCCGTCGCCTCCGGGCAGACCACGTAATACTGATTGGTGCCCTTCACCTCGTGCGGGAACGGCCGCGCCAGCCGGCCGGCTTGCAGATAATCTCCGATCAGCACGTTCGTCGCGAGCGCGACTCCCTGGCCGGAGGCCGCGGCCTGAAGCGTCAGATAGGTGTGGGGAAAGGCCGGGCCCCGCGACGTATCCACGCCCTCGACCCCGATGGCGGCGAGCCACTTGTCCCAAGTGATATAGTCCGGGACCGTGCCGACGATCTCGTGCAGGAGCGTGTGGTGCCGCAGATCCGCCGGCTCGCGCAAGGGATGGACCGGATCGTTGAGGAACGAGGCGCTGCAGACGGCAAAGAACGTCTCCTCCATCAGCAGATCGGTGCGCAGGCCCGGATAGTTTCCACGGCCGAAGCGAATTGCCACATCCACGTCCTCGCGGGCGAAATCGGTCCGGCCCTGCCCGACGGAGATCCGCACATCGAGATCCGGATGCCGCTCCCGAAGCGAGCCCAACCGGGGAATGAGCCAGCCGGAGGCGAAGCTCGGGACCGTCGCGACCGTGAGGGTCCGGGAGGACTCGGGTTTCAGGGCGCGCGCGGTCGCCTCGTTCAATTGATCGAGGATATCGCCGATCGAGGCGGCGTAGCGGTCCCCCACCGGCGTCAGCGCCACGCCCTTGCTCGGCAGGCGGACGAAGAGCGGCAGGCCGAGCCACGCTTCCAGCGCCTTCACCTGCTGACCGACGGCGCTCGGCGTCACCGCCAGCTCGTCGCCGGCCCTCTCATAGCTCAGATGGCGCGCGGCGGCCTCGAAGGCGCGCAGGGATTTTAGCGGCGGCAGACGGCGTCTGGACATGGCTTGGCCAAGTTTCTCTTGGGCTGAAGCGTAGGTCTTCGCGTTTGCTTTCGACCCCTCGCGGCAGCACCTTACACCTAGGAAAACACGATCGGAAGAGGCCCGTCATGGTCACCGCGACTGCCACAGTAAATCTTCGCTCCTTCGCCCCGGCCAGCAAGTCCCGGCCGTCGCTGCTGTCCCTCCTGCTGCGCCTGGAAGCCTGGCTCGACGCCCGTGCCGGCCGCAATGCGCTCTACAGCATGGACGAGCGGGCGCTCCACGATATCGGCCTGACTTCGGCGGATGTGGACGGCGCCGACCGAACCGGGACGTGGCAGAGCCACCTGATGCGGCCCGTGGGGCGGGGTTGAACGACCGCCCACCCATCCCGGCGATTGCAAAAACTATTTCCCGACGCCTAGTCGCTTGCGCCAGAAAAGCACGCAATGTACCAATATGGCATCTGGAGACACCTCGATGAACAGTGAAACTTTCGGCGACAATGCTTCCCAAGTCGTGCAGAGCCAGCTCGATGCCTACAACGCTCGCGACATCGAGACCTTCATGTYGCATTGGGCCGATGACGCACTGTACTATTCACACCCGTCCGAATTGCTTGCGAAGGGCGCTTCCCAGATACGAGAGCGGCACGTCGCACGATTCAGGGAGCCCAATCTTTTCGGCAAACTCGTGAAGCGAATGTCCGTGGGAAATCTCGTTGTCGATCAGGAAGTCGTCACCCGCACGTACCCGGAGGGGACGGGGCAGGTGGATGTCATTGCGCTCTACGAGGTCCAGGGGAGGAAGATCGTCAAGGCTTGGTTCAAGCAGGGCGATCCGATCCTCGACAAGGACTGCTGAGGCCGCGACCGATCACTCATCCAAAGGGGCGAGCGCCGCCCGGAGATGGTCGGGAATGCGCACCGCCCGCCCCTCCCGCACCGCCGCCACGGTGACGTCGGCGGTGACCAGAACGTCGTCGCCGCGCCTCACCTCCTGCGCCAGGATCATCGAGGCGCCGCGCATCTCCTTCGGCCGCGTGACCACCGTGACGATATCGTCCATCAGGGCCGCGCCGAGGAAATCGATATTCATCTTCCGCACCACGAAGGCGAGCCCGCCCATTTCGGCGTGAAGATCGGATTGCGCGACTTCCACGGCGCGCAACAGCTCCGTGCGCCCCCGCTCCAGAAATCGCAGATAGCTGGCGTGATAGACGCGTCCGGAGAAATCCGTGTCCTCGTAATAGACGCGGATGGAGAGGATGTGGGTGCCGCCTTCGAGGTGACCTGAGAGGCCAGGGAAGCTCTCAACGCGCTCTCCTCCCCCTTGTGGGAAGGAGCGGGAGGTGGGGGTGCGAGCACCACCCTGGACACGGTCCGGAGCCGACACCCCCACCCTGGCCCTTCCCTCAAGGGGGAGGGAATGAGCGCCCCGCTTCTCACGCATCCTCATCCCCCGCGAATAGCCCGAACTGCGCGGCCTCCCGCTTCGGTTCGGCGAGACCGAGATGGCGGAAGGCGCGGGTGGTGAGCATGCGGCCGCGCGGGGTGCGCTGAACGAAGCCTTTCTGCAGCAGATAGGGCTCGATGATGTCCTCGATGGCGTCGCGGGGCTCGGACAGGGCCGCGGCGATCGTCTCGATGCCGACCGGGCCGCCGCCGAAGGAGAGCGCCACCAGGGAAAGATATTTACGGTCCATCTGGTCGAGGCCGATGGGATCCACATCGAGGAGGCGAAGGGCCGCGTCCGCATGCTCGCGGGTGACTGTCTCGACACCGTCGACGATGGCGAAGTCGCGCACCCGCCGCAGCAGACGCCCGGCGATGCGCGGCGTGCCCCGGGCGCGCCTCGCGATCTCGTTCGCGCCGTCCGCGCTGATGCCGAGGCCCAGCACCCGGGCGCCGCGCCGGACGATCAGCTCCAGCTCCTCCACGGTGTAGAATTCGAGCCGGATCGGGATGCCGAAGCGGTCGCGCAATGGGGTCGTCAGGAGGCCCGCCCGGGTGGTCGCCCCCACGAGGGTAAATTTCGGCAGTTCGATCTTCACCGAGCGCGCGGCCGGGCCCTCGCCGATGATGAGGTCGAGCTGGTAATCCTCCATGGCCGGATAAAGGATCTCCTCCACGGCCGGGTTGAGGCGGTGGATCTCGTCGATGAACAGCACATCGCGCTCTTCCAGATTGGTGAGCTGCGCCGCCAGATCCCCCGCCTTGGCGATGACCGGGCCCGAGGTCGAGCGGAAATTGACCCCGAGCTCGCGCGCCACGATCTGGGCGAGCGTAGTCTTACCTAGGCCCGGCGGCCCGACGAACAGCACATGGTCGAGCGCATCACCCCGCGATTTCGCGGYGTTGATGAAGACCTGCAGATTCGCCCGCGCGGCCTTCTGGCCGGTGAAATCCACAAGCGAGAGCGGACGCAGCGAGAGATCGGTGTCGTCCTCGCGCTTTTCAGGGGTCAGCAGGCGGGAATCGGTCAAAGAATCTCAATCCTCAAAGGCTTCGTATAGCCGACGCTGTCCTACCGCGCCAATTCCCGCAATCCGAGCCGGATCAGCGTTTTCGCCTCCGGCTCGTCGCCGGCGCTCTTCAAAGCGGCCGCGATCGCCGCCGAGGCCTGCGCCTGCTGGTAGCCGAGATTGACCAGGGCCGAGATGGCGTCCGAGACCGGCAGCGGCGCGGTCTTGTCCTCCAGCGAGCCCGACAGGCGGATGAGCGCCGGGTCGATGGCTGAATACGCCGGGGCCTTGTCCTTCAGTTCCGACACGATGCGCTGGGCGAGCTTGGGGCCGACGCCGGGACCGCGCGCCACCGAGGCCTTATCGGCAGTGGCAATCGCCGTGGCAAGCGTGCCGGGATCGAGCACCGACAGGATGCCGAGCGCCACCTTCGCGCCGACGCCCTGCACGCTCTGCAGGAGCTTGAACCATTCCCGTTCCGCATCCGACCGGAAGCCGAACAGACGGATCATGTCTTCGCGCACATGGGTTTCGATGGAGAGCGACGCCGCCTCGCCCACCGGCGGCAGGTTCTGCAGGGTCCGCGACGAGCAATGCACCACGTAGCCGACGCCCTGGACGTCGAGGATCACGAAATCGTCGCCATAGGCGTCGATGATCCCTTTGAGTTTCCCGATCATGCTTCCCCCTTTTTTGCCTTCGACCCCTCACCCTCGCTTCGCTCGACCTCTCCCCGCCGGGSAGAGGTGGGSGTTGGCGCACTTTCTTCACTCTCCCCACCGGGCAGAGGTGGGGTCGGCCTCTTTCTTCACCTCTCCCTCGAGGGAGAGGTCGGACCRAAGGYCCGGGTGAGGGGTCGCGCGCTATCCTGAGAAGTCTCCCCCTCACCCTCGCTGCSCTCGACCTCCGGGGAGAGGTRGGGTGKYGCGACTTTCACCTCCCCGCCGAGGTTGGGGGCCGCCCGCTGAATTGATCGAATCCGCTTGAACCTAAGCGCAAAGAATGGCCATGGGAGGCTTTGCAATCCGTCGGTAAAGCCCCACTTCATCTTGACCGTTCCGTTTCAGAAGCGTGCAGGTGCCTGTGTTTAGAAATATCGCCTCCCGCGCCGGCTCCGCGGCGCAATCGCTCTGGGAGGCCTCGAGCCAGCTCGTCCAGCCCTCCCTGCGTCTCGGCGTCACCGGCCTTGCCCGTTCGGGCAAGACCGTCTTCACCACCGCCCTGGTGCATCATCTGACCCGCGGCACCAACCTGCCGGCTTTCCGCGCCTCCGCCGAGGGCCGGATCCGCCGCGCCCACCTGGCCCCCCAGCCCGACGACGCCGTGCCGCGCTTCCCCTTTGAGGAGCACATGGAAGCGCTCACCGCCGAGCGCCGCTGGCCGCAATCCACCAGCCGGATCAGCGAGCTGCGGGTCGATATCGAGTATGAGCGCAAAGGCGGGTGGCGCACCGGGCCGGGTTCGCTTGCCCTCGACATCGTGGATTATCCGGGCGAATGGCTGCTCGATCTGGCGCTGCTCGACGCCGGTTACGCCGAGTGGTCGCGCCAGATTCTCGAGCAGAGCCGACGGCCGGATCGCGCCGAAATGGCCCGCGAATGGCATCGGGTTCTCGCCTCTCTCGACACGGAAGGACCTGCCGACGAGATGCTGGCCGCGAAGGCGAGCGAGGCTTTCAAGACTTACCTCACGGCGCTACGCGCCGATGACGAGGCGGTGGCGACGACGCCGCCCGGGCGCTTCCTGATGCCGGGCGATCTCGCCGGTTCGCCGGCGCTCACCTTTGCGCCGCTCGACCTGCGGGCAGGCGAACCCGTCGCGCCCGCGAGCTTCGCCGCGCTGATGGAGCGGCGCTTCGAATCCTACAAGAGCCACGTGGTGCGGCCGTTCTTCCGCGACCATTTCCAGCGGATCGACCGCCAGATCGTCCTGGTGGACGTGCTCGCTGCCATCGATGCGGGCCCGGTTGCGCTGGCCGAACTCGAAGAGGCGCTGGATCAGGTGCTGATGGCGTTTCGCACCGGCCGCAACACCTTGCTGTCCCGGATCTTCTCGCCCCGCGCCGACAAGGTGCTGTTCGCCGCGACCAAGGCGGATCACATCCACCACACCGACCACGACCGCCTCGACGCGATCCTGCGCCTGCTCGTCAATCGCGCGGCGCGCCGCACCGAGGCCGCCGGCGCCCGGGTCGGCACGGTGGCGCTCGCTTCTGTGCGGGCCACGCGGGAAACCACCGTTCGGGAGGGTCGCGAAACCCTGCGGGCCGTCGCCGGGGTGCCGGAGGCGGGCGAGCGGGTCGGCGACGAGATCTTCGACGGCGAAACCGAAGCGGCGATCTTTCCCGGTGAGTTGCCGGAGACCGCCTCGGCGGTGTTCGAGGGCGCGGTGATCCCCGGCTCCTTGCGCTTCCCCCGCTTCCGCCCGCCGAAACTTCCCGTCGATGCGGCGGGCCGGATGGCGAAGATGCCCCATATCCGTCTCGACCGCGCCCTAGAATTTCTGCTCGGGGACCGTTTCACATGAGCCGCCAGCCACGCGCCTTCCGCCTCGACGATCCCGAAGTTGCGAGCGGCTCGGTCGTCGTCACCGACGACCCTCTCGACGCCATCGAGGCCGCCGACGGCGTCATCGTGCCGATGGGGCCGAAGCGTCGCGCCCCCTGGCTCAGCATCCTCTTGTCGGCCCTGTCGGGCCTCTTGCTGCTGGGACTGGGCCTCGCGATCCAGAACCTCATCGTCGAGCTCTATGCGGTGGCGCCCTGGCTCGGATGGGTGGCGCTCATTCTCTCGGTCGTCGCGATGCTGGCCTTTCTGGCCGTCATCGGCCGGGAATTCGCGGGAATCTGGCGCGAGCAGAAAATCGAGAAGCTGCGCGACGCAGCCGTCGACGTGCTGGCGGTGAAGGACCACAAGGGCGCCAAGGCGATCGTGTCGGACTTGCTGAGCCTCTACGGCTCGCGGGCGAGCGCGGTGCCCGGCAGCGCCAGGCTCATGGGCCTCATGGACGAGATCATCGATGCGGATGACCGGCTGGCCATTGCCGAGCGCGAATTGCTCGCGCCACTCGATGCCCAAGCCAAGCGCGCCATCGCGGGCGCCGCCAAACAGGTGTCGCTCGTCACCGCAGTCAGCCCGCGCGCGATCATCGACGTGGCTTTCGTGATTTTCGCGGCGGTCAGGCTCCTGCGCGCCCTCGCACGGATCTATGGCGGGCGCCCGGGGCTCTTCGGCTTCCTGCGTCTGGCGAAGGCCGCCTTCAACCACCTGGCGGTGACCGGCGGCGTCGCCGTCGGCGACAGCCTCATGCAGCAGGTCCTGGGCCTCGGCCTCGCCGCGCGGATTTCGGCAAAGCTCGGGGAGGGCGTGCTCAACGGCCTCATGACGGCCCGCTTCGGCCTCGCCGCGCTCGCCGTCTGCCGCCCGCTCCCCTTCATCCGCGAAGACACGCCGAAGATCGGCGACGTGGCGGGGGAATTGTTGAACCGCGCGCAAGCGGCATCGGAGCCGATTTCAACGCCGTGACATATGACTGACATAAAAAAAGCCGCCCCCACTCGGGGGGGCGGCTGATTGAGTGAAACGACAACTCTAGATGACGAAGAAGTCGTTGTAGGTGAGATTGAGGTTCTTATCGAGCTTGACGATCTCGACGGCCTTCTTCGAGCCCGAACCATCCTCGTCGTAAGACACGATGCCGGTTTTCTTGTCGTAGAGAACGTAGTCGTTCCCGTCCTTCGCGCCGTCGGTGCTGAAATAGTCACTCTTCAGCTTGACGGGCTTGTCCGGGGTTCCCTTGCCGAGCTTCTTGAAGATCGCGTTGTCGAGCCAAAGCGAGTCGTTCTTCACGTTGAAGTCGGTGATCGTGTCGAGGTTCATTTTCTTGTTCGGCTTGGTGTCGAACACGAACGCGTCCCGGCCGCTGCCGCCCGTCAACACGTCGCGTCCCAGGCCGCCATAGAGTTTGTCGTTGCCGGAACCGCCGCTCAACCGGTCATTGCCGGCGCCGCCGAACAATGCGTCGTTGCCGGAGAAGCCACTCAGCCGATCGTTACCGGCACCCGCCGAGAGGACGTCGTTCCGGCGCCGCCATCGAGCCTGTCATTGCCCGCGCCGCCTACCAGATAGTCGGAGCCCGACGTGCCGGTGACGTTTTCGTTGAGGACGTCGGACAGTGACACCGTCAAGATGGCATCGATGCTCAAGCCCTTCGCGTCGGTCGCCCGCACCGTCACCTGGTGGCTCGCCGCCTGCTCATAATCGAGCAGCGATCCGTTGGCGATGACAAGGTTGCCATCGACAATGGCGAAGCGGCCCCCGGCATCGTTCAGGAGCGTGAAAGCGCGCGTATCACCGGCATCCGGATCGGTTGCCGACAACGTGCCCACGATGGTTCCATTGCCGGAGTTTTCCGCCACGGAAGCATTGGTCAAGGCAATCGCGGCCGGCGCCTCGTTAACGTCGGACAGGTCGATCGTGAGGACCTGGTCGACGGAAAGTCCGGCAAGATCGGTCGCCCGCACCGTCACCTGGTGGCTCGCCGCCTGTTCGTAATCGAGCAGCGATCCGTTGGCGACGACAAGGCTGCCGTTCACGAGGGCGAAGCGGCCGCCCGCGTTGTCCACCAACTGATAGGTGTGAATGTCGTCAGTGTTCGCATCGTTCGTAGCGAGCGACCCGATCACGACACCGTTTGCGGCGTTCTCAGCAACAACACGTTCCGAAATCGAGACTGCAGTGGGGGCTTCATTCCCTACGAGTGTTGCAAGGCTCAATTTGCCGTTGGCGAATTGGAAGAATTCCACATTGGTGAGGAAATCCGTGCCGCTTCCGTTTACGCGATCCGAGATCGTGACGCCCTCAGAGTTGACGGTGACATCGTAATCAGCGCGATTGCCGCCGTAGACGGCCGTATCATCGCCGGCTCCACCTTCGATCACATCATCGCCTGCGCCTCCCTGGAAGAAATCCGCTCCGCCGCTTCCGTAGAAGGTATCTGCGTGGATCGTGCCCTGGAGCGCCTGTCCGGATCCCAGACCGTAGATTGAAACGCCATCACCGGGGCTCCCGATAGGATGGTATTGGCGCCAACGATCGATCCAACGTCGATTGCCGAGGCGTATACACCCACGCCGATATTCTCGAACACGTTTCCAAACAGGACGTTTCCGGTCACCGAGACCCCGCCTGAAACGTCGAGCGAGATGCCGACATAGTTTCCGGTGTATACGTTCCCCGTCACCGTGCCGGTGGCACCTGGATTGAGATAGGTGCCTGTCGCCCAGCCGGTCATCTGATTGTCCGTGACCGCGAGATCGGCAACTCCTCCAATGGCTGTGACCACGCCACGGAAGCCATCGCCGTCGACTGTTCCCGTGCGCACGAGAAGGCTGTTGGTGACGGTAGCGCCGTTGCCTTGGACGAAGACACCTGCGTTTTCGCCGAGAGAACCACCGTCGACAATTTTCAGTCCATCGAGCGTGACGCCATCGGCGAGAATGTGAATTCCGCCTTGGATGGTCGATTCGGAACCGCGTGCGCTCGACCCCGCAATCCCGGCATTGGCGCCGAGGATGGTGACGTCCTTGTTGACGACAACCGTCTCCGTATAGATGCCGGACGCGACAAGAATGGTGTCGCCGTCGTTTGCCGCTGCAACCGCGTCGCCCACGTTGCCGTAGCCGCCATTGCCGTCGCTGTCGACGAGCAGRTAGGTCTTGCCYGCGATGACCACTTTTTCCACATTGACGAGCGTATCGGTCACGCCGCCAACCKTCACGGTCCAGTTGYCGAGGGYATCGCGCCCGATCAMCGCRCCGGCYYCGTAGATCGCACCGTCGGTACCTGCGCCGCCGTCGATCCGGTCCGCGGCCGAGGAACCCACAAAGGTCTGGTTCTCCCCGTTGCCGTAGACGAAGACCGCGCCGTTCACGGGGCTGCTCGTGAATGTGTTATTCGCCACGATCGCACTCAGATCGAGCGCCGCTCCCGTTTCGCCCACCCCGATCTGCTCAAGGTTGTTTCCGTTGAAAGTGTTGCCGTCAACGACGAGACCAGCGGGATCGTCCATCGAGAGGCCGACGTTGTTGTCTTCAAACACGTTGCCCGAAACACTACCGGTTGTGCCGGGATTGAGATAGGCGCCATTCGCCCAGCCGTTCATGACGTTGCCGGAAACGTCGATATCCTGAGCCGATGCTGCCGTCACAACGGCGCGCGAATCAGGCTGGAACGGGCCGGTGAAGACGCTGTTTGCGATGGTCGCCCCAGCGCCCTGGACGAGGACGCCCGCTTTCGGCTCCCCGGCCGAGAGGTAGCCACCCTCGACGATTTTCAAGCCATCGAGCGTGACACCACTCGTCAGAAAATGAATTCCACCTTCGATGGTCGATTCCGCTCCGCGGGCGGAGCTGGACCCGGCGATACCGGCATTGGCGCCGAGAATGGTGACGTCCTTGTTGACGACAACCGTCTCCGCATAGGTGCCGGACGCGACAAGAATGGTGTCGCCGTCATTTGCCGCTGCAACCGCGCCAGTCACAGTGCCGTAGCCGCCATTGCCGTCGCTGTCGACGAGCAGGTAGGTCTTGCCTGCGATGACCACTTTTTCCACATTGACGAGCGTATCGGTCACGCCGCCAACC
>NZ_JBFUHH010000083.1:0-20584 GCF_056402495.1 Microvirga sp. P4_A5
GACAGCAATAGAAGCCCGTGGCGAGATGCTGTCTCGCCACGGGCTTTTTTTGTGTTACGTGCCGCGACGTCGCCGTGTCGCGATTCGACTTTCGGCGCTGCGACCACATGACCGGTTTGATGGAAAATCGACCCCAATTGATTCGTCAGTCCGGTCTTCCCTCGCGGAATCCATGGTGCGCCAGCGCACGACGCGGCGTGGTCGCGCCGCAAGACCGCTCCAAATGAGCGTCTTTACCCCCATTGATCGCAGCGATCCTCCATGAACGGAGAGTTGTGGGGGGATTCTCCGAAATGTAAACCGCTTTACCTAACGTGCACTGGCGGATTCGTTGAAATGACGGCGATGCGTCGGTGAAATTCGCGCCGGGTTGTGACGAATTCATTTCCGTCTCGTAAGACCCTCAATCCGCCCGTTGACAATCACGCGGCGCGCATAGACGCGACCGACTGACTTCAAGGAGAACACCGATGGCCATCAATATCTGGGGCACCGAGGATACTGTCCGTTATCCTGGCGTAAGCGTTGATCGTGACGCAGTCACGATGCTTCCGAACGGTGGCTATGTCGTAACCTGGCGCGAAGGTACGACAAAAATCGGCTTTCAACTCTACAACGGGCTGGGCCAAAAGGTCGCTGGCGCTCAGTTCCTTCCTGCCGGTGGCGGTGGCGCGCAACAAAGTGCTAGCGTCCTAGCCTATGGAGGAGATGGTGATTTCGTGATCACCTGGGCCGAGAACAGTACGACAGGAAAGGCGTTCTACAGCCAAAAATATGCTTTTAACGGAACAGCCAATGGTGTGCCGATATCGCTGGCCGATGCCGCGAATTCTCAAGACACGACAAAGATGATTGGCAACAGCCAAGGTGGATGGGCAACGGCCTATGTCGAAAGCAACACCGTCAAGTTGCTGCAGCATGACGCGTCAGGTTCGCCATTCCTTCCGGCGGTTACGGTGAGTGTCGGTGCGGCGGCAACACCCGACGTTGCTCATCTGGGTGGGACGAGGCATGTCGTATCATACGTTGTTGGAAGCGAAACGCGCTTTAAGGTGGTTGACGGAGCGACCGTCGGCACGGAAGTCAAAATTCTAAGTGCCGGCGCAGGAGACGTCATTGCATTGAATAATGCGGCGGGGGCTCCCAGCGGCGAGTTCGTTGTCATCGCCGACAAGGGAGTCGCCGGAGGCGTTTACGCGCATAAATACACCACAAGCGGCACTACAATTACGGACGCGGGAAATCAGGCTATATCACTGGTCGGAAAACCAAGCTCGAATGATCTCGTAGGTGCGGCCGCTCTCCGGATGGGTGGGTACGCTGTGGCCTTTGTCGCTGCTGAGACAGGCGATTTCGGCGACGTGTTTGTTAAGGTTGTCGACGTCAATGGAGTCGTTGGGCCTGCACTCAAAATCAATGCGCGGGCCGCCGTCGACGGTGTTGGCTCCCAAGATACGCTCTCGATCTCGGAAATGGCCGATGGTCGCCTGGCGGTGTCGTGGCACGACGGCAGTTTAGGCAACGGTCTGATCTCCACTACGATTGTCGATGCCCGGACGGTTTCAGTTACAGTCACTGGCACTTCTCATGAGGACATCTTCGTTGGCACCGATTTCGACGGCGACAACCTCAGCGGYCTCGGAGGCAATGATCTTCTGTATGGCGGGGGCGGAAATGACCAACTCTATGGCAACGACCAAAATGACACGCTCTTCGGTGGTGCAGGCATCGACGCCCTCACCGGCGGCGACGGCGACGACGTTCTCGTGGGAGGCGTGGGAGCCGACAATCTTCAGGGCGGTGCCGGCGTCGACATCGCATCTTACCAGGATTCCGGAACCGCTGTCATCGCGAGCCTGGAAGCAGGGAAAGGAACTGCCGACGGAGCCGAGGATACCTATGTCGACATTGAAAGGCTTCTTGGCTCGAACCAAGCCGACCAGCTCACCGGCTTCGCAACCGTTTCCAGCACACTCGAAGGCGGCGCTGGCAACGATTGGCTGGTTGGTGGCTCCGCGGTCGATCGTCTTGATGGTGGCGCGGGCAGCGATACGGTGTCGTACGCAAACGCCGGACCGGGAATAACGGTCAACCTCGAAGCCGGGTCAGGCGTGGGCGGCGATGTCCTCGTCAGTATCGAGAACATCATCGGCACCGACGGCAATGACACCTTCTATGGCAACGCCGACATCAACGTCTTCACCGGCGGTCTGGGCAACGACACCTACTATGTCCAGAACACGGGCGATTTCATCGCCGAAGCGGCGGGGGGCGGCATCGATAGCGTTTCGACCACCGCGAGCTTCACGCTGTCGGCCAACGTCGAAAACCTCATCGCCACGGGCGGCGCGGCCGTGACGCTGGTCGGTAACGACCTTGCCAACTCCATCACCGGCAACGGCGCCGACAACGTCATCAATGGTGGCGGCGGCGCGGACATCATGAACGGCGGCGGCGGCAACGACATCTATTATGTCGACAACATCGGCGACGTCATCATCGACACCTCCGGCACTGACACGGTTGTCATCTCCGGCAGCGTTTCGCTGACGAACTTCACCGGCATCGAGAACGTGATGCTGTCCTCCAGCGGCGCTTTCAGCCTCGACGGTTCGGCCTTGGACAACACGTTGACCGGCAACGACGCCGCGAACGTGCTCAACGGCATGGGCGGTAACGACATCCTCATCGGCCTCGGTGGCAACGACAGGCTCGACGGCGGTGACGGCAACGACCGTCTCAGGGGCGGCGACGGCGCCGATGCCCTCTACGGCCTCGCCGGCAACGACACGCTCTACGGCGGCGCCGGCAAGGATGCGCTCTATGGCGGCATCGGCAAGGACGTGTTCGTGTTCGATACGCGCCCGAACAAGCGAACCAACCTCGACAAGATCGCCGACTTCGTCGTGAAGGACGACACGATCTGGCTCGATAACGCGGCCTTCTCCAGCAAGATCGGCAAAGGCACCGAGTCGTCCCCCCGCAAGCTCAGCAAAGCCTTCTTCAAGGTCGGCACGAAGGCCGCGGATTCGAACGACTACGTCATCTACAACAAGTCGAAGGGCGTGCTTTATTTCGACAGCGACGGCTCCGGCAGCAAGGCCATGGTCGAGATCGCCACGATCAAGAAAAATCTTGCGATGACCAACGCCGACGTCTGGATCATATAAAAGGCTTCCTCGCAGATCTGAAGGTTGTTGGGAGCGCGCGCATTTCATCGAAAGCGCGCGCTCCTTAATGACCGGTGGCGTTCGCTCGTCCGGGGCGCAGCGGCGTTGTCCTTCCGCTCCTCAATCACGGCGCACGCCGTGATCGCACGGGACAGCCGAGAGCCCATCCCACCAGCCCCCACTTGGCCGCGCTTGGCCCCATTTCACCGGTCTGCCGGCACCCGTCTCCGCTGGTCTCGGAAGAGACGGCGTTCGGCTCCGATCGGTCGGCATCCCTCCCGGTGCGAACGCGCAATCGGCGATTTGCAATCCCGCAAACAGGACATCGCCTTTGGGTTAACAAGACCCGCGCAGCCGACCCAAGTGCGAAAACGCACCCGAGCCGCGAGGTCGAGAAGCCTTATTTTGCTTGGAAGCGAGTGACAGCCGACCGTCGAAACCATGCGGGTCCGCGCTCTGCATCGCGCGTCGCGCCAGTGGCAACCCGCGCAGGGGACGAATTCCTCAGCGATAGAAACAGTATTGCACTGAACCAAAATCAACGTTACAACGTTTAACATGGGCTTAAGGTCTTTAGGCTCTCGGGTGCAATTTGTGGAGGACGTCGCGATGGCAACATCATCTGATTATGACAATTCAGAAGCCAACAACGTGGCACACGAGATCGAAGACTTTACAACTGCTGATCGAATTCCCGCAGCCCACACTAAACCGCAGGGGGAGACGCATTCCGTGCTCCCGGATGCGGCCGTCCAACTGCAACATCCCGCTCCTATCGAAATCGACGAAAAAGAGGGTCGTCGGTCGGTCGAGGCATACCTCGCGGAAGAAACCGACAAGTATCGCCCGGTGAACGCCCATCATGACATCGCTCGCCTGGAGGAGGGTGAGCGGGTTGCAGGGGCGTCTGTTAATACCAAAATAACGGCCACGGAGCCCTCTCGCGAGAGTCCCGCTTTGGACGAAGGGATTGACGTCCAGCCATCTCAGACACCGTCGGTTGCCGTCCATGGAGTTCCTGCAAGCGATCCCGCTGGCTTGATTTCCAGCACACAAGGAAATGAGGCGGCGAGCGCGACCAAATCCGGCGGGCCCGACACGCCTGTTACAGAAGAGTCCGGTTTCAATCAGCTCGCTGGAACTATCAACGTCCAATACACAAATGACTCTGAGGTCATCAACGCTTACCGCGATCAAAACCTTCCAGGCATCGGCTATCAGATCCACGCTGCCGGGGGTAACGACAGGGTTTACGGCTCGAAGCAGTCTGACAATCTTCTGGGAGAGGGCGACAACGATACGCTGATCGGTGGCAGAGGAAACGATACGCTCGATGGAGACTGGGGTTTCGATTACATCGACTACAGCGAGGACGGGATTGCGGAAGGCGCAGAGGGAATTTTTGCGAACCTCTCGAACATAACCGGCCAGTTTGGCACGATCAACTACGGCGTCGTAAGCCTGAAAAACCAAGCCCTGGATTCGTGGGGAAACACCGACACTCTGGTGGGGGTGGAAGGCGTGATCGGAAGCGCCGGCAATGACGTCATTACTGCGCAGGGAAGCAGTCAGGGTCCCTTTGTGTTCGTGGGCGGTGCAGGCGGCGATGGGCTTTTCGGCAGCGAAGGTAATGATACGATCGACGGCGGAATTCACGGCGACCACTTGCGAGGCTATGCAGGTAACGATCTCATATATTCCTCCGGAATTGTGTCTGATGGCGCAATGGACGAGCTCTGGGGGGGCAACGGCGACGATACGCTGATTGGTGGTGCTGAAGACGAGTTGCACGGCGAGTACAACAACAACACCTTGGTCAACGGCCGAGTTTTCTATGAGTCGACCCCGGAGCGCTTTGGCGTGCAGGTAAATCTTGCCGCCGGAACCGCCCGCCATCATGGAAGTAATGTCGACACGCTTCAAAACATCTCTTGGGTGACAACCGCCGACGGTGATGATTCGCTTGTCGCTTCGACCGCTGCCGTGCGTTTCGACGCCGGTGATGGTGCGGACACGCTACAGGGTGGCATCGGCAATGACACACTCATCGGAGGATCGGGCTACGACCTCTTCATGGGGTCCGGCGGCAGTGACATCATCGATGCCGGCGTCAACCGCGGTGCGCTTGATTACATCAATCTCGGCGTGGCCGTGCAACTGAATCTCTTGACCGGCAATGCCGGGAAATCCGGAACAGGGAGCGACACATTCTATAGCATCAAGGATGCGTACGGCTCCAATCAGAACGACACCATGCTCGGCGCCGACATCGACGGTGGAAGCTACCTCAACGGGCGGTGGGGCAACGACACGATCGAAGGTTTGGGGCTTAACGACTCCCTTCACGGCGCCGAAGGTAATGATAGCCTCCTCGGTGCCGCTGGGAATGATGAGCTTTACGGTGGCTCGGGAGCAGATACGCTTGATGGGGGCTCYGATGCCGACACTATGGAGGGTGGAACCGGGGATGATGTCTACTACGTTCAGAATCTTGGCGACAAGATCAAGGACGATTCTACGGCTCTAGGCGGAAACGATACAGTTCACACAACTGTCAGCCTGTCTCTGGTGAGTACATTTGTCGAAAATGCAATCATCGAAGGGACATCAGGCGTCAAGGTAACGGGCGGCAGCGAAGCGAACCGCATCACGAGCGGCGACGGCAATGACACGCTTGATGGCGGTATCGGCGCGGATATTCTGATTGGTGGGGCGGGCAACGATATTTTTTACATCGATGATCGCGGCGACTTGGGACTGGGCAATCTGCTGGCAGAAAAGGCTGGAGGCGGGGATGACACCGCCATTATTTCAGTCAAGAACTTCGACGCGCGCAAGCTCGAAAATATTGAGCACCATACCACGGTCGGAGAGGGAAGTATCAACAACGTCGCCAGCGCTCCCGTCGCAGTCGAGACAGGAACCTACTTTCTAGCGGTTCTCGAAAACCAGCAGGGAAATTACAACGTCGCGAAAATTAAATCCAACGATGATGGAAACGGCGGCGCGCTGGAATACCACCTCGTCAATGATTTTGGCGGCACGTTCCAGATCAATGCCACGACCGGCGTTATCACGGCCGTGAAGAAGATCAATTATGAAACGAATCCGTTCTTCGATCTCCAAGTCTACGCCCAGGAATCAGATATCGCCAATGGCGGCCTGACATCGGACGTAAGCACAATTCGAATCGACGTTAGGGACGTGAACGAAAAGCCCTTGGGAGTAGCCTATACAAGTGCTCAGATTGCCGAGAACGCCGGCCAGGGCGCGCAGATTTCGAGCCCTCCCTCCGTATCGGATCCCGATGTTCCGGCAGCGTTCCGTCAGTTCGACTTCGCGTTGGTCGACAGCAACAACCAGGTCATCACCTCGGGCCCGTTTGCGATTGATGCTTCCACCGGCATCATAGAGAGGGGCTCTCTCGGGCTCCCGGACGTCAACGTTCCGACGGAGTACACGGTGCGCGTACGCGTCGGCGATGGCAGCGGCTACGCGTATTCCGACGTAAAGATCACCGTCACGCCGGTGACGAACAATCCTCCGGGGGCACCGGTGGTGCAAGGCACCGGTACCCCGTCGATCAAGGAAAACGCGGCGGGCAACGTCGTCTCTGTGCTATCGTCCGATGACGGAAATGGTGGTGCGCTCGTCTACAAGCTTGTCAATCCGACAACCAGCAAATTTGAGATTGTTACCGGCACCAACCAGATCCGGCTGAAGGCGCCGATCGATTACGAGAACGATCCGGATATCCAGACGATCAATGCCGGAAAACCCAACGAGCAGAAATATTTCGACGTTCAGGTCTATGCGGAAGAAAGTAATGGTCTTTTGACCTCGACACTGACCACCGTCCGCATTTTCATTGAGAACGACAACGAGGCGCCGACCTCGATCAGCTTCATCAATGCACCGGCCGGTGGCCTCCAGGCGGGGTCCGTCAATGCCGGGGCATCGGTGATCAAGGCGGTTGCAAGCGATCCGGACTCATCATGGAGCGGATTGGCGAACAACAAGTACAGCTTCGTGGGAGGAAGCCTGGTCAACGGCAAGTTCACCATCAATGCCGACACGGGCGAAGTCACCACCAATGCCAAGCTGACCTATCAAGACGCCGGGGGCCATTCGCTGCAGATCGTGGCCTACGACCCCGGTACGCCGTCCMTGCAGCGGATTGATACGTACACTTTCACGGTCGCAGCGGACGCCGCGCCCACGAATATCCGCCTCACCACCGGCGGCGTCACCAAATCGGTGCAGGAAGACGCGCTGGTCATCGGGACTGTCATCGCGGACGACAATGGCGGCGGCGCCAACATCACCTACTCGATCGCCGCCAATCCGTATTTTGAGATCTCCGCGACCGGACAGATCACCGTCAAAGCGG
Source organism: Microvirga sp. P4_A5 (assembly GCF_056402495.1). Classification (NCBI taxonomy): domain Bacteria; kingdom Pseudomonadati; phylum Pseudomonadota; class Alphaproteobacteria; order Hyphomicrobiales; family Methylobacteriaceae; genus Microvirga; species Microvirga sp. P4_A5. Next base: position 7,561 of record NZ_JBFUHH010000083.1, read on the forward strand.
GTCTCAATTTCGAGGATCAGGTCCCCTACACCGCCGTCATCACCGCAACGGACAGCGCCGGCCTCTCATCTGCGTCCCAGACCATCACCATCACCGTAACGGACGTCAACGAAGCGCCGATCGACATCGATTTCTTGAACGCGGTCTCTGTGCAGGCTGGAACAACGAAAGCCGGCACGGTCATCGTGAAGGCGGTGGCAGACGATCCCGATCTGCTGAAACCTTCCTTCCAGGTCAACAAGTACAAGTTCTCCAACGGCACGAACGGCCCGCTGGAATTCGGGAACTTCCGCATCAACGAGAACACCGGTGAGATCACGACGATCGCCGATGTGACCGCGGCCCATGTTTCCAACAATGTGACGCTCTCCGTGGTGGCCTACGACGGTACCCTGTCGTTCACCGACACTTACGTGTTTGCCATCACGCCGCCAGGAAACACGGCCCCGTCCAATATCCGGCTCGAAGCCGGCGGTACTACTGTTTCGCTCCTGGAAAAGGCCACGACGGTCGTGGCCAAGGTTGTGGCGAATGACGACGGACCTCTCGCCAACCTGACCTACACGGTCGCCGCAAACGACCCGTACTTCAGCATCGACTCGGGCACCGGCGTCATATCTATCAAGGCTGGGGCCGAGCTGAATTATGAGCTTTCGCCCTTCTACGACCTCGTCGTCACGGTGACGGACGGGAATGGAGCATCCACGCAAGGAACCATCACGTTCAACCTCACGGACGTGAACGAGGCTCCTCTCTACATTCAGTTTACTAGTAGCCCGAGGGTTCACGTGGGGAGCCTCGGTGGCATAACCGTCGCCACGGCGGCGGCAGTCGATGCGGACACTGACCCCGCCAACGCCATCAACCGCTACCGGTTCGCGAGTGGCGGTCAGGATTCCGGCAATTTTCACATCGACGCGGTCACCGGGGAAATCACCACGATCGGACCGGTCGACGCCGCGGGAACGTTCACCTTGTCAGTCGTTGCGTATGATGCTGGTGACGCACTGTCGGTGACTAACCCTGTCGATATCGTCATCGATCCGGCGCCCAACGCCAATCCGACCATCACGGTGGCGCCTAATGGGAGCATCAACTGGAGCATTGACGATATCGGTACGGTCAATCCCTTCAAGGATCTGATCTTCGCCGATGCTGAGGACGGGCTCTCAGGTTCCACCATGGGCGTCGCTGTGTACTACGATGCCGCTCTCGGGGAGTTCGACAACCTTCTGCCTGAGTATGTCGTCGCCGAGGGAATGCTGTGGATCACGGGAAATCAGCTAACCATAAACCAGATTATGCATTCGCTGATTTTCAATCCCAAGAACCGTCCAGCTGGGGATGGCGCACAAGTCAGTGACTTCACAATTGATCTCATCGACTCGAATGGCAACGCCAAGTCAAACTTCATAGTGAACGTCACCGCCAACGCAACCGGCCTCGACGACAATCTTGCCCCGACAATCGAGGTTACGGCAGGGTCGGAGAATTCCACCGCCACGGATCGGGGCTCTGTCGCAGCTCCGTTCGCCGGGGTGACGCTGGACGACGGCGATCTTGGCCTGGACGAAGAGCTGACCGTTACGATTTCCTACCTGGATGACGATGGCGATTTCGTACTCGGAGACACCTCTGCGGCCACATCCGTGACCTCCTCGTTCGATCCGCTAACCGGAATCGTGACCTGGACATTCGTCGGAAATGCCGCTGCGTTGACGGACATTCTTCAGAACAAAATCACGTTCGATCCCACCGACCGGGACGCTGCGGGTCCCGAGATCGTCACGAATTTCACCATTACGATCGATGACGGTTTCCACACTCCGATCAGCAACACGGACGTGAGTGTCACGACGACGGTGAATGGCCCGACCGTCAACGCTCCGCCGACGATCGGCCTCGAGCCCAATGGCCAGACGAACTGGACTATTCCCGACAATGGAACGGTTTCTCCGTTCTACGACCTCATCTTCGCTGATTCCGAGGACGGCGCTTCAGGCGACCAGATGACCGTCGTCATCTCGTTCGCCGGGAGTCAGGGTTACTTTGAAAACGTACCTGCCCAGTTCAACTATACCGCCGGCGACAATGTCTTGACTGTGTCTGGCAGCCAGCAACAGATCAACGACATCCTAAAATTCCTGCGGTTCAACCCGACCAACCGACCAACCGAAACACTCGCGGAGCAGACCGACCTCACCATCCAGCTGACGGATTCTCAAGGATCGTCCGCGACGACGCACGTCCTTGTGGATGCAACCCCGTCGGGTGACGCCTTCGACAACCTAGCGCCCACGATCGCGGTTGGAAGTACGGCACCCATTCCAGCGGATGATTGGGGCCCAATCGCGACAGTGACGCCCTTCTCCAGTGTAACCCTTACCGATGGCAATACGGCGGACGCGCTAGACGAGTTGCTAACCGTCAAGGTCTCGTTCATCGATGAGCACGGCACGCTCGCCGGCGTTATGAGTGGTGCGGCAACAGCCACCAGCATTGTCGACCCATCTGGACTGAGGATTTGGACATTCACCGGAACGGCTGCCGCCTTGACCCAAATGCTTCAGGGCCTGACGTTCGACCCGACGGAGCGGGACGCGCCCGGATTGGATATCGATACCAAGTTCACTATCACGGTGCAGGATGGTCTTCATTTCCCGGCCGTCAGCAACGATCAGATCGATGTGATCACGACAGTCAGCGGACCCGATCCAGCAGGACCGAACGACATTCACCACGTTTACGCAGTCGGTGATGTGTTCAACGAGAATCGTGACCCCGCAATTGGCGGCATCGACAAGGCTATCGTGCACGATATCAACGGCCAGTTTGTTCTTGATACCAATGACGGTATCGAAACAATTGAGGCGGATGTCGGCAATACAGCTGGGATCAACGTCAAGGGCAACGATCTCGCTAACCTGATCATCGGTGGGCAATTCGCCGACACCCTGGAAGGCGGCGGTGTCGTCGGACTGGTCTCGGCTACCAACCACGACGTGCTGCGGGGCGGCGACGGCAGCGACACCTATGTCATCAATGCCAACAGCGTTGTTGTCGATGAAAGCACAAACGGCGACGGCTTCAACGATGCCGGCGGCACTGACGACAGAGTCGTCATCGGCAACCTGGTCGCTTTCGACGCCACCTGGAACAGCTATACGCTCGGTCAGTATGTCGAACACCTCGATGCCCGGCTGTCGACGGAAGCGGTCACGCTCAACGGCAACGGCCTCGGCAACGAGATCCTGGGCAACGCCTCTGCCAACACGCTCGTCGGTGGCGCAGGCAACGATACCCTCGACGGTGGCGCCGGCGCGGTCGATCGCCTCGAGGGCGGCGCGGACGACGACACCTACTTCGTCCATCACGCTGCGGATGAGGTGATCGAGGTCGATGGGGCCGGCACCGACACGGTGAGGCTCGATGGCGTGGCCTTCGACGCGGTCTGGTCGACCTATACGCTGGCGGACTTCGTAGAAACGTTGGAGGGAAGCCAGTCGACCGGCGCGGTGACGCTCACCGGCAATGCCTCGGCGAACCTGATCGTCGGCAACGCCTCTGCCAACAACCTCATCGGCGGGGCGGGCAACGACACCCTCGACGGCGGCGCGGGTGCCGATGCCGACCGGTTGGAAGGTGGCCTTGGCGACGACAGCTACCRCATCCGCCACATCAACGATATGATCGTTGAAACCAGCGCCGGCGAAACTGACACCGCCGAGGTTTTCCTCACCGGCGAGTACCGCCTCGCGGCGGATGCCGAGGTCGAGATCCTGCGAGCCGGCACGGGCGTCAACGGCGTCCATCTCGTCGGTAACACATTCTCGGCGTCGATCATCGGAAGCGCCGGTGACGATACGCTCAGCGGTGGCTATGGCACAGCCGTCGTCCACGCCTTGAACGGTGGCCTTGGCGACGACGTCTACTACATCGTCAACGCCGGCGACGTGGTTGAGGGCGAGCTCGACGGCGGGGGTGGGGGAACCGCCAACGGAAACGACACCGCGTGGGTTTATCGCGGCCTCTACCAGAACAAAACCGACGCCGAGATCGCGGCCATTTATACGGCAATGGGCATCGAGAATGTCCAATTCGCCGCTGAGAACCTTCCGCCCAGCGGGGGAAATACGGCCCCGACGAATCTCCGGTTCACGGATGACACGATCCGCGAGAATTTCGGACGGGGCAATATCATTGGCCAATTCTTAGCGGATAACGCCGGAACGTTTTCCTGGACTCTGGTGGACGATGCCGACGGGCGCGTATCGCTCAGTGCTAGCGGCGATCTGACGGTGAAGAACCAAACGAAGATCGACAACGAGTTGGCTGCAACCTTCGATGTGATTGTGGAACTGTCGGATGGGACCACAACGGTTCAGTTCACCAAGACGCTGACGGTCATTAATCTTCAGAAGGAGACGGTGAACGGTCTCAGCACGGATATCCAGGGGATTGGAATCCATGATTTTCTGAGAGGTGGCGCAGGCAATGACACACTGAATGGAAGTATCGGCAACGATACCCTGAGTGGCGGCGGTGGCGCCGATCGATTGAATGGCGGCGCCGGGGATGATGCTTTCCGCTTCGATTCGGCGATCACCACCGCTAACAGGGATTCCATTGTCCAGTTCAACCTCAAGGACCCGGTGGACCCAACCTTGCAGGGCGATCGCATCGAGTTGCTGGGCACACGCTTTGCAGGGATCACAGCAGATCTCTTGAGCAACGGGGTCCTGAAGGATACCGCTTTTCATCTTGGCGCGACGGCTACGGATGCGAGCCACCGGATTCTTTACGATCAGGCGACAGGCGAGATTTGGTATGATGGAGACGGGGTCGGAGGCACAGGTGCCAGACTGATCGCCACCATCATCAGCGCTACAAAACCAGCCCTGACGCACGATTACTTCCACGTGATTTAGGTGGGAGTGAGGGGCTTTACACGACGTTCAACGTAACGTTATATGGTGAATATTGGTGGGTTTCAGTGGAATCCGCCTTCAAAAATAGGGGATTAAAAATGGCAGTCAATCTGGTTCTCACGGCGATCACTGGAAGCCCATACCATAACTCGATCATCGATAGCGGCACGACCGCGTTGATTGACGAGAACATCCCCGATCAGACGAAAATAGCTGAGCTGACAGGATTTGACAGTTCAAGAATGCCCCCGTCTGGGAGCTACAGAATTGTCATTGTCGAGGATTACGGTGGACTCTTCACCGTCGTCAAGGAGAACGGGAAATGGTATCTTGTCGCGGTGGGCAACGACTTTAACTACGAAAGCGAAGACTTCGCAGGCGAGTACCCGGGTATCACATTCCAGTTCCGAGATTCGACCGATGTGAACGAAACGGGTCAAATTCTACAGCAGTTGGCGGTCGGCGTTAGGCTGAATGATGTGCCCGAGGCCGCCAATGGCGCACCGTCGATCGCGGTGACGGGCACCACGGCGTTCACGGCGACAAACCAGGCGGGGGTCGATGCGTTCGACAACGTGACCATCAGCGACGCCGAGGCGTCCGACACGATTACGTTGACGATCACGTTCAACGCAACTGATGGCTCTCTCGTCGGGCTCAATGGCCAGGCCATTCCAACGCCCACGACGTCTGGCAACAACAAGGTCTACACCTTCACGGGGACGAAGGCGGCGCTTACCAGCGCCCTGCACGACATCCAGTTCGATCCGGCCGATCGTGCGGCAGGCGGTGGTGCAGTCGTGACGACGTTGACGATCGGCGTGTCCGATCCGGACCACACCACTCCGGTGACGAACTCGCAGATCACCGTCAGTTCAACCCCGCCGGCTGCACCGAACGGCGCACCGTCGATTGCGGTGACGGGCACCACGGCGTTCACGGCGACAAACCAGGCGGGGGTCGATGCGTTCGATAACGTGACCATCAGCGACGCCGAGGCGTCCGACACGATTACGTTGACGATCACGTTCAACGGGGACGATGGCTCCCTTGTCGGGCTCAATGGCCAGGTCATTCCCGCTCCTGCTACGTCGGGCAACAACAAGATCTACACCTTCACGGGGACGAAGGCGGCGCTTACCAGCGCCCTGCACGACATCCAGTTCGATCCGGCGCATCGTGCGGCAGGCGGCGCTGCGGTCGTGACGACGCTGACGATCGGGGTGTCGGATCCGGACAACGCCACTCCGGTGACGAACTCGCAGATCACCGTCAGTTCGACGCCGCCCGCTGCTGTCAACAGCGCTCCCGCAGGGCTGTCTCTAAGCAATGGTTTCGTCCTGGAATACGCTGCGGCGGGAACAGATATCGGAGTGCTTAACGCCGTCGATCAGAACGGCGATGCTCTCACCTATAAGCTTCTCGACAATGCAGGCGGTCGTTTCGCCATCGTCGGCAACAAGCTCGTGCTGGCCGGACCGGGCGTCAATTTCGAGGACGCCAAGTCTCACCAGATCAAGGTGCAGGTCAGCGACGGCCATGCGGGTGTGTCCGAACAGTCCTTCACCATCTCCGTCGGCGACCAGCTTACCCTCAGCAAGCGCGGCAAGTCGAAGAACGACAAGATGAACGGCACCAACCTTGACGATCTGCTCAAGGGTGGTTCGGGAACCGGTAAGGACATGATCAAAGGCCTCGCGGGCGACGACAAGCTCTATGGTGAGGGCGGTGACGACAAGCTCTATGGCGGCGACGGGATTGACACCCTGTATGGAGGCAAGGGCAATGACATCCTGAAGGGCGATGCCGGGAACGACGTTCTCTTCGGCGAAGCAGGAAACGACAAGCTTTACGGAGGCACCGGCAGTGATGCTTTCGTCTTCAACAAGAAGGCGAACAAGAAGACCGACTTCGACCGGATTTATGACTTCAAATCCGGTGAGGACAAGATTTTCCTTGAGAACTCCGTGTTCAAGAAGCTGGGTAAGCTCGGCACGTTCGACGCGCCCGCGCAGCTCAATCTTTCGATGTTCGGAACGAACAAGGCAAAGGATAAGAACGATCATCTGGTCTACAAGAGTGGCGTTCTTTACTACGATGCTGACGGTTCCGGCAAAGGCGCCGCCGTCGAGATCGTGAAGCTCAAAGGCCTGAAAGTGTCGGACATCTTCGTTATCTGATACGCCTTCAAGGCTCGCCCGCAGCCCGGTGGCATTGCCACCGGGCTTTTCTCTGGCTGGAAGGGCGACCTCGCTCTTCGCCCTGAGAGGTAGCCTTCGCGATGCCTTCGGCGTTTCCACAGTCTCGCCGCCGCGCCGAACCACCATGACCAATAGGCACCTCGTCGCTGATTGCTATCCGACCGTTTGCCCCACCAATCCGGAAGTCTTTTTCGGGCGGCGGGTGCTATGCCATTTGCAGGGTACTTTCTCCAAACGCACATCCCTGATCGTCTATTTCAGCCGCGATACCCAAGGGCATTGACCCGAAGCTGTCGGCGCAACAGCGCACACCCTTGGCCACTTCTCATCTTCTCTCGCAATCTGCGGCAACGCTCGATCACTCGGCGGGGAATAGGTCCGGACCGATCGCGCTCATCAGGGAGCCAATTTACAGCGAGCTGCGTCGACCCCTTTGTCTGCTCAGAGCCACCGGACCCGCACGAGCTGACTGAAGTCGAATTCAAAGCCAGGAGTTTTGAAATGTTAAGGCCGCAGGGAGCCAGCAAACTCGCTCGAAGATTTTACGCGCGGATCGATCCTCGCCTACTGCCAGCGCGCCACTCGTGCTCGAAAACCTGAGCAAGTCTCTTGCCTTATTGCTCCTGAAGGTTCTTCTTTCTGATCAATTCCATAACTTCGCCGGCGATCCCGCGTCTGAACAGCAGGACGCAGATGACGAAGATGATGCCGATCAGGACGGTGACGGGAAAGTCGGACGCCGCCAGATAGTTCTGCAAAGCGATGACGAGCCCCGCGCCGACGACAGGTCCAATGAGTGTCCCGATGCCTCCGAGCAGTGTCATCAGAATAACCTCGCCCGACATCTGCCATTGCACGTCGGTGAGGGTCGCGAATTGGAAGACGATCGCCTTTGTTCCACCGGCAAGGCCCGCGAGGGCGGCCGACATGACGAAAGCACCGAGCTTGTAACGGTCTACGCGGTAGCCAAGTGAGATCGCGCGCTTTTCGTTTTCACGAATAGCTTTGAGGATGTTTCCGAATGGCGAATGGACGATGCGCCAGATAGCGAAAAAGCCGGCCAGAAAAATGGCGAGCGTAACGTAGTACATGGCCATCGGTTCGTTGAGATCGATGAGACCCAGCAGATGACCGCGCGGCACTCCCTGGATTCCGTCCTCGCCATGCGTAAAGGGCACCTGGAGACAAATGAAAGCGAACATCTGACCAAGCGCGAGCGTGATCATGGCGAAATAGATGCCCTGTCGGCGAATGGCTAGAAATCCCACGATCGCGCCAAGAACAGCGGCGCCTGCGGCACCAAGCAGGATCGCCGCCAACGGATCCCATCCCCACACCTTGGCGGCATGGGCCGTGAAATAAGCCGCGCCCCCAAAGAAAGTTGCATGGCCGAAAGAGAGCAGGCCCACATATCCGATCAGCAGGTTGAACGCGCAGGCGAAGAGCGCAAAGCAGAGCACGCTCATCAGCAAGATCGGGTACAGAAAAAACGGAGCCGCGATGAGGGCAGCGAGCGCGAGGAGCCCCAAAACCATCGCGGAGGCGCGGAGCCTCGGCTGGGATGCCGCAAGGGTGGTGTGCGTCGTCATGATGCTATTCCTCCCGGCCGAACAGGCCCGCCGGCCTGACGAGCAGGACGATGGCCATCACGACGAAAATCACGATGCTGGAAGCTTCCGGATAGAAGACCTTCGTCAGTCCCTCGAGAATGCCAAGCATGTATCCCGTAACGATGGCGCCGAGGATCGACCCCATGCCGCCGACCACCACTACGGCGAACACGATGATGATGAGATTGGTCCCCATCAGCGGGCTCACTTGATAGACCGGAGCGGCAAGCACTCCCGCGAGGCCGGCAAGAGCGGCGCCAAGCCCGTAGGTAAGCGTCAAGAGACGGGGGACGTTGACGCCGAAGGCCTGGACGAGCGTCGCATTTTCGGTCGCGGCCCGAAGGTAGGCCCCGAGACGCGTCTTTTCGATCAGCAGCCAGGTCCCGAGGCAGATTGCGAGCGACGCAACGACGACCCACCCGCGATAGATGGGAAGGAACATGAACCCGAGATTCACGCCACCGGTCAGTTGCGATGGGGGAGAATAAGGTTTGCCAGCTGCGCCAAACCAGTAGCGGAAGGCTCCTTCGAAGATCAGAGCAAGTCCAAATGTAAGCAGGAGACCGTAGAGCGGATCGATCCCGTAGAGGCGGCTCAACATGGTGCGCTCGACGACGATGGCCGAGGCCCCCACCAGCAGAGGTGCTAGGATAAGGGCGGGCCAATAGCCGATGCCCGCATATTCGAGAAGCAGATAGGCCGCGAATGCGCCCAGCATATATTGCGCGCCGTGAGCGAAGTTGATCACCCTCAGGAGACCGAAGATGACGGCGAGTCCGAGACTCAACATCGCGTAGAAGGAGCCATTGATCAATCCGATGAGGATCTGGCCGTAGAGTGCGGGGGTCGGGATGCCGAAAATGGTGCTCATGCGATCCTAGACCCCGAGAACTTCTTGCAATTGGGCCATATGCGAGTCGAGGTCCTGCCCGGCGAAAGAATTCACGATCCGACCGTCTTCCATCAGATAGAACCGGTCCGCGACCTTGCGGGCAAAACGAAAATTCTGTTCGACCAGAAGGATCGTCATGCCGCGCTCCTTGAGTGTCACGAGCACATCACCGATCCGCTGGATGATCACCGGCGCCAGCCCCTCCGTCGGCTCGTCCAACAGAAGGATAGAGGCGCCGGTGCGCAGCACGCGCGCAATGGCCAACATCTGCTGTTCGCCGCCGGAGAGCTTGGTGCCCTGGCTGGAACGCCGCTCGTACAGGTTCGGAAACAGCTTGTAGATCTCCGCGGCGCTCATGCCCCCTTCAGCGACTTTCGGAGGCAGCGTCAGGTTTTCGTCCACATTCAGGCTCGCGAAGATGCCTCGTTCCTCAGGCACATATCCAAGTCCCGCCTGCGCGACTTTGTGGAGAGGGAGGCCGAGGAGATCTTGGCCGCGCAAGTTGATGACGCCCTGACGTCGCTTCAGAATGCCCATGATCGCGCGAAGCGTGGTCGTCTTTCCGGCACCGTTGCGCCCTAGCAGCGTGACCGTCTCGCCCTCGCGAATATCGAGATCCACGCCATGCAGAACATGGCTCTCTCCGTACCAGGCCTGCAATCCGCGGACTTCGAGGATTGGTGCGTCACTCATGCTCCGTCCCCATATAGGCCTCGCGCACACGTGGATCGGCACTCACCACATCGTAGGAACCGTCCGCGAGAATTTCGCCGCGTGCCAATACCGTGACCCGGTCGCACAGATCCGCAACCACGTTGAGATTGTGTTCGACCATCAGGACGGTTCGATCCTTGGCGATGTTGCGAATGAGATCGGATATGCGACCGATGTCTTCGTGTCCCATACCGGCCATCGGCTCGTCGAGAAGCAACACCGTGGGGTCGAGCGCGAGAGTCGTGGCGATCTCGAGCGCGCGCTTGCGCCCATAAGAGAGCTCGACAGCGGGGAGGTCCGCATAGGTTGCAAGGCCTACGGCTGCAATAAGCGCCATGGCTTGGTCGTCAAGCTGGGAAAGGACATCGGAGGAGCGCCAGAACTGCGTGGCCAATCGAGAGGGACGCTGCAGCGCCACCCGCACGTTGTCGAGAACGCTCAGGTGGGGGAACACAGCGGAGATCTGAAATGACCGCACGAGGCCAAGCCGCGCAACCTCGGCGGGCTTGAGACGCGTAATGTCCGTGCCGCGAAACTCGATACGGCCCCGGGTCGGCGTGAGAAATTTCGTGAGAAGGTTGAATACCGTCGTCTTTCCGGCGCCGTTCGGTCCAATGAGCGCATGCACCGTACCCTCGTTCACCGTCAACGTCACATCCTTCACCGCAATGAAGCCGCGAAATTCCATGGTGAGGCCGGTGGCGCTCAAAATCKGCTGGGCATTGACCATCATGCGGTCGTCGATCTCGCTTTAATGAAGACAGGCGGGAGACGGGGCCGTCTCTGAGTCCGGGTCGACTAAAAGGAAAACGGAGGATGGGCCACATCCTCCGCTTCCGACAACTATTGTGTCATTTGGCAGCCGCTGTCTGCGACGGACAGGAAGGCCTCGTCGCCGGGAACCTTGGCAAGTTGCTTGTACATGTCCCACTCACCCTTGCTCTCCTCGGGCTTTTTCACCTGGAACAGGTACATGTCATAGACCATTCGGCCATTGGGAAGGACCTTCCCCTTCTTGGCGAAAACGTCCTCAACCGGCATTTCATGCAGAAGTTTCGCGACCGGTTCGGTCGCGTCGGTTCCGGCCTTCTGGACGGCCTTGAGGTACTGGAGGACGGTCGAATACGTGCCCATATGGATCATGTTGGGCATCCGGCCCGTCTTTTCCATGTAGCGCTTTGCAAACGCGCGGTTCTCGTCGCTTTGGTCCCAATACCATCCCTCGGTGAGCGTCAGGCCCTGCGCGGCCTTCAGACCAAGACCCTTGACCTCTGCAAGCGTGAAGAGAAGCGCCGCGAGGCGGGTGCCGCCTTGGGTGAGGCCAAACTCGGCGGCCTGCTTGATGGCGTTGGCGGTGTCGAGACCCGCATTGGCGAGGCCGACCACGTTTGCGCCGGAGCTCTGGGCTTGAAGAAGGAATGACGAGAAATCGTTCGCCGCAAGCGGATGCCGCACTGCGCCAAGAACCTGTCCGCCTTTCGATTTCACGAATTTCGATGTCTCGCCTTCAAGCGAGTACCCGAAGGCATAATCGGCGGTGAGGAAGAACCACTTGTTGCCGCCGTTTTCGACGAGGGCGCCGCCCGTTCCGACGGCGAGCGCGTGGGTGTCATAGGCCCAATGGAAACCATAGGGGGAGCACTGCTTGCCGGTCAGGTCGGTCGTTGCCGCACCGGTCACCATCGTGATTTTCTTTTTTTCCTTTGACAGGCCCTGAACAGCCAGCGCCACGGAGGAGGTGGTAAGCTCCATGATCGCGTCGACCTTTTCGGTGTCATACCATTGCCGGGCGATGCCCGAGGCGACATCGGGCTTGTTCTGGTGATCGGCGCTTACGATTTCGACGGGCACGCCCAGGACCTTGCCACCGAAATCCTGGACCGCCATGCGGGCCGCTTCGGCCGACCACTTGCCGCCGAAATCGGCGTAAACGCCTGATTGATCGTTGAGAATGCCGATTTTCACGACGCCATCCGACGCCTGCTGCGCATAGGCAGATTGCGCCGCTACGGTGCAACCCAGGACAAACAAGAGCTTCTTGAGAATCTTCATAGGCATTTCTCCCTGCTGTTCTCGCGTGAACCGCGTCAGCTTATTAGGCATGCATCGTGAAACCTCGGGGGTCGACGGTCAAGGAACGCAGGGCCGGTTTAGGCTCGCGACAGACCCGGAAGCCTTTATCCTTAAGTCGCATTTCGCTTGCTCGGAACGGTCCCCGGAAACGCTGATCACGCTTTCGCGACAGATCATCGTCGCCCCCTTTTTCGAGTTCGCGAAGGATCAGGATTGCTCCAAAAACGGGAGGTCCATCGCGTCGATCAAGGTGTTGCGGTGGGTTTCTCGCGCCACGATTCTCGCCCGCAGATCGTCCAAAGTGCTGCGGTGGGATCCGTACACGGCAATGCCTCCCAGGATAGCGCTGGCCCCGAGCAAGAGCGTCACCGCATCCCCCCGAACGGCCCCAAGAAGGCAAGCCGCAACTGCGACACCGCCGGCTAAGACAGCAAGCTTTGCCATGATCATGATCTTTCGGCACCGCTCCGCTGAATCCGCGAGCGCGTCTATTTCGTCCTCGATCGTCGCAATGTCACTGGACGTCATTTGCGCGGCATCTTTCCATGCTTCAAACCTGCGGACAATCCTGGGCAGCCCCCACCGCCGCCGCGCGCCATCTTCGTG